>NZ_JBIXLM010000041.1:0-38087 GCF_045798545.1 Paeniglutamicibacter sp. ORCA_105
CACCCCCCCCCCCCCCCCCCCCCCCCCCCCGCGGCCCCCCCCCCCCCCCCCCCCCCCCCCGCCACCGTGGGTTAATGCTGCAAATCAGTCTTCGTGCGGCCCCGAGGCGGGACCCTCATCGCCGGTGCCGCGTCCCTCGCGAAGCTCGGCCAGGATGTCTGCCACCGAATCGTGTTCCAGGTCCGGGCGGAACGGGAACGAGGCCACGTCGCCGGGCTTGGTGATCCCGGTGTGGACCAGGATGGTCAGCAGCCCTGCCTCCATGCCCGCGACGATGTCGGTGTCCATGCGGTCCCCGATCATCGCGGTGGTTTCCGAATGCGCGTCGATCCGGTTCAATGCCGAACGGAACATCATCGGGTTCGGCTTGCCGACCACGTACGGGGCGCTGCCGGTGGCCTGGGTGATTAGCGCCGCCACGGAACCGGTGGCCGGCAGCAGGCCCTCGGGCGAGGGGCCGGTGACATCCGGGTTGGTGGTGATGAAGCGGGCGCCGCCGGCGATCAACCGGATGGCCTTGGTGATGGCCTCGAAGGAGTAGGTGCGGGTCTCGCCCAGCACCACATACTCCGGATCCTGGTCGGTCAGGATGAAACCGGCGTCGTGCAGCGCCGTGGTCAACCCGGCCTCACCGATCACGAAGGCGCGTCCTCCCGGACGCTGGCGGCGCAGGAATTCTGCGGTGGCCATGGCCGAGGTCCAGATGTTTTCCTCGGGCACGTCGAGCCCCGAGGAGAGCAGGCGGGCACGCAGATCCCGTGGGGTGTAGATCGAGTTGTTGGTCAGCACCAGGAACCGCTTGCCGGCGGACACCCAATGCGCGATCATGTCAGCGGCGCCCGGGATGGCTTGGTTTTCGTGGACGAGCACCCCGTCCATGTCCGTGAGCCAGCATTCAATGTCATGGACGTTGCGTGGTTCATGCGTTGACACGGGTGGGTGTTCCTTTCGAGAGGTTACCTGCTGCCACTAGTCTTTCAGGTTTCCCCGCATTGCACGAAGCACCGGGCGGACTAGAGCCACTTGTTCTTCCTGAAAAAGACAAACAGGCCTGCACCGAGGGCAACCATCAGCCCGATGGCTGCCGGATAGCCGAAGGTGAAATCCAGTTCGGGCATATACGTGAAGTTCATGCCGTAAACCCCGGTGACCAGAGTAGGGGCAAAAAATATGGCTGCCCACGCGGAGATCTTCTTCATCTGCTCGTTCTGCGCCAGGCCCGCTTCCGTGGCCTGCTGCGAGGCCAGGGTCGAGGACAATGACAGGGCGTTTGTCAGCAGGGCGCGGAAGGAGGTGACTCGCTCGGTAAGCCGGACCGCGTGGTCCTGGACGTCGATGAGTTTGCGGTCCAGCTCCAGGGCGTCGTCCTCGGAGATGTCGCTGAGCCTGAAGTCCCTGCGCAAGCGGGCCAGGACGTCCTCCAGCGGCGCTAGCGCGCGCTGGAATTCAATGACCTCCCTGGACAGTTCGTAGATGCGCCTCGAGACATCCGGGACCCCGGAGAAAAGTTGGTCCTCGATCTCGTCGATGTCATTGCTCAGGCCCGTAATTACCGGCTCGTATTCGTCGACGACTTGGTCAACGACCGCGTAGAGGACGGCCTCGGGACCGATCGCCAACAGCCCGGATTCCTCTTCGAGGCGGTGGCGCACCTGCGCCAGCTTGGGCGACTCGGCATGGCGGACAGTCACCACGAAGTCGGCGCCGACGTAGACATGCAATTCCCCGAACTCGACCTTTTCGGACTCATCGATGTAGCGGGCCGGGCGGAGCACCACGAAGAGATGGTCGCCGTAGTGCTCCAGCTTGGGACGTTGGTGGCCGGCAAGTGTATCTTCCACCGCCAGTTCGTGTAGGCCCAGTTCCTCGGAGACCTCCCGCATTTCCGCCTGGTCCGGACGGTAGAGCCCCAGCCAGGCCATACCGCCGGATTCCTTCATGGATTCGAACGTGGAGCTGAGGTCCGGGGGATGTATCGCGCGCTTGCCCTTGACGTAAATAGCATTGTCGATGATGGGCATGTACCCCTCCTTGCGTGCCGGGCCGGGGATAATTCCCGGCGGACCAATCGTGCCATAGGTTAGTTTGCCATCAACCAGTCGGAATCCGGGGCGCGCGCAGCCGCCCGACCTGTGGTTTCGCGGCCTGCATCCGGTGCGCTGGCAATGGCGACTACCCTTGAGAGGTGACTTCCGCCGTTGATTCCCCTGCACCAGAGCCCACCGAGTACGATCCCGTCCACGAGGAACGCCCCGAGGTGGGCGTCGGCCCGTGGGAGGGCGAGTTTCCCTCCGGTGGCCACTTCGATGCCGAGCTGCTGGAGCAGGGAGACCGGCGCAATGTGGCCGACAAGTACCGTTATTGGTCAATGGAAGCGATCGTCGCCGACCTCGATGAGCGACGCCACGACTTCCACATTGCCATCGAGAACTGGCAGCACGACATGAACATCGGCACCGTGGTGCGCACCGCCAACGCCTTCCTTGCAAAGGAAGTGCACATCATCGGGCGCCGCCGCTGGAACAAGCGCGGGGCAATGGTCACCGACCGCTACCAGCATGTGCGACACCACCCCACGGTCGAGGACTTCGTTGCATGGGCCCAGGGTGAAGGGTTGGCGATCATCGGTATCGATATTTTCCCGGATTCCCAGAAGCTGGAGACCTATGAGCTGCCACGCAATTGCGTGCTCGTCTTCGGACAAGAGGGGCCGGGGCTGAGCGAGGAAGTCCACCAAAGCGCCGAGGCAACATTGTCGATCGAACAATTCGGTTCCACCCGTTCCATCAACGCCGCTTCGGCAGCCGGAATCGCCATGCATGCATGGATCCGACGCCACGTTTTCAACCAAACGGTTTAGCCCAACGTAGCCGCTTGGCCAGAATGCCAGACCCATGGCCAATATCCCTTCTTTCCCTGCCGTCCTTCAGTTAGCGTAAATCTTGGGCGCTCGGTCCCGTGCGGTGGGCTTGTGCAGTCACCGTTCCCAAAGCGGGAACGACGCCGACGCTCGTGCGACGGGACCGGCCGTGGTGTCGGACCGGGGAACGGAGAGGCCCGCTGGTGAAGAAGCATCGCGTCAATCATCCGCTTCCGCTGCCCAAGCCATCCCAGATGCGTAGGCAGCCGAAGGCAGCTCGAGCAACTGCCGTGGGAATCGCCATCGTTGCCGCACTTGCAGTATCCAGCACACCGACACTGGCCGACCGCCAAGTGGCCTCCATTCCCGTGGCATCGTCCCCGCTTGCGGTCGAGGGGGCCGCCTACAGGCAACCTGTCGAGCTCTCGCTGCTGAGCGGGATCGACGCCATTGCCTGGGACACGGAGAACATCACCAGCGCGGCCGAAGGCCTGCCTTTGCCCGACGCCTCCGATCCGGGATCGGCACAGGGCTCCGGGGGGACAACCGGGCAATTCGCCGGTCAACTCGTGGGGCAAAATGTGGGGCCGTTGGGTGTACTGCCAGGGGGGATCCAGCTGATCCACCCGGTTTCCTCGAGACTCATCACCAGTCCATATGGCTGGCGAAACAATCCAACCGGGCCGGGCACCCAAATCCATATTGGTCAGGACTACGCGATTCCCTGTGGTTCCCCGGTATATGCGACGGCGGACGGAGTGGTCGTCCAATCTGCCTGGGCAGGGCACTCCGGCCTGCGCGTGACCATCGACCACGGATCCTCGGTGCGCACGGGCTACAGTCACAACTCACGGCTCATCGCCAAGGTGGGCGACACCGTCAGCCAGGGTCAGCTCATCGCGCTCAGCGGCACCACGGGCAACTCGACCGGCTGCCACGTCCACTACGAAGTGATCATCAACGGACGCTGGAACGATCCCCGGAACTTCCTGCCCGTCATCCCCGGCCAGCCAATTCCGAAAATCGATTCGCGCCGGACCACCATCGCCGCCGAACCGATCCGCGACTCGGGGGCGCCGCGGACCGAGAGCCAGAACGGCCACGACATCGAGGTGGAGATGCCGGAACCGACCACGACCCCGCCCAAGTCAACGGCACCCGGTAAAGAATCCCCACGGCCGAAACCGAGCCAAGAGCCCACGCCCGACACAAAGCCCTCGCCGAAACCGACGTCTACGCCGAGCGCCACACCCTCGCCGACCGACACGCCCGATCCTTCTCCCACAAAGTCGGCGACACCCGAAACCAGTCCGACGCCTACGCCGAGCGACGAAACAACTCCGCCTACCAGTCCATCCCCGACCGCCACGGCACCCACGGTTTCACCTTCCGTCGAACCGACCGAGTCGTCGAGCAGCGCCTCAACCAGCGCTTCGAGCGAGTCATCGACCAGCGCTTCGACCAGCGCCTCGACCGAGGCGTCGAGTAGATTGCCTGAATCGCGATCCGGGACTCCGGCTACGGAATCGTCAAGTGGCGCGTCGATCACAAGTGGCGGCATGGAGACTCTGTCTTCGACCGCAAGCACAGCGAAATAACCGTAGTTTTTGGTTTTGGGCGACCAGGGCCCGCCCCAGAACCGTCGCTGGAGTGACCGGCGGTCCCGGGCTGGCCGGGGCCTCCCGGACTCAGTCTCGGAAGGAAGAAGCGGTCCACTAAAGTTGGCTGCAATTGCCATCCCTATCTTTGAACAAGTCAACGCGCGCTTGGGGCCAGAACGCAACAGTCCTGTGCGAGGACGGAGGAAACCCTTGGTAAAGGCGGAAAAGATCAGCACTCCCCGTGACGGCGACGTTTTTAGCATCTCCCTGGGTGACGGAACTGCTGCGGTGGGCCAAGTTGTGTCTTCGTACTTGGCCTCCCACTACGTCGTGCTCTTTGACTTCGTGGCACCAGAGGATGAAGTTGGTTCAAGGATTTCAGATGCGCTTCAGTCCAAGACGCTCTTTGGAGGATTGACATTCGACGCCCTCTTTTTTCGTCCGGGACGCTGGACGATTCTGGAAAACCGCGCTGTTGACAGCGAGAAATACCTGCCGGCGTACAAAACCGGGGCCAGCGACCTTGGCAACTGCAAGGTTGAGGATTTCAAGAGTAAACGCAGTCGAGCAGCTTCCGATATCGCGGCGGAGAATATTCCTTTTAGGAAAACATCCGCACCGGTAATTTTTGAACGGGCAATGAAAGCATATTTGGGCTTGGAGCCGTGGCACACGGCTTTCGACGGGGTGAGTCTGGGCGATGTGGTCATAAGCGCGGAGCTTTTCGGAGATTGAAAAGTCACCGATGCGAGCCGGGCGGCGACTTGGGGCGGCAGGAACGTAGCTAGGCACTGGAAGCGCGACCCACGGAGTGCCGCAACGGTTGCTCACCGGCGGACGGTGGCGCTGAATGCCTAGCGTTGTGGGTGGGAAGGCCGACCGGTCACCTACATGTCCTTGCTCGGGGCAATCACGGACAAACTGTACAAACCCACCACACAGAGCCGCCCTTCGGTGACCTCGCGTCATCCCGTAAGCGATCCAGCACACAAGTAGATAGGATGGGAACAGCCAACGAGGTCTACTCCCCACAAATTCCTTTTCTACATAGGAGTCAGTATGCCCATCGCAACACCGGAACAGTACAACGCCATGATTGATTCTGCGAAGGCCGGCGGCTACGCCTTCCCCGCAGTCAACGTGACGTCGTCGCAAACCCTGAATGCCGCCATTCGCGGCTTCGCGGAAGCAGAATCCGACGGAATCATTCAGGTGTCCACCGGTGGCGCAGCCTACTGGTCGGGTGCCTCCGTCAAGAACATGGTCACCGGTTCGCTGGCCTTCGCCGCCTTCGCGCGCGAAGTAGCCAAGAGCTACGGCGTGAACATCGCCCTGCACACCGACCACTGCCCTGCCGACAAGCTCGACGAATTCGTCCTGCCGCTGCTGGCGGCCTCCGAGGCCGAGGTCGCTGCCGGCCGCAACCCGTACTTCAACTCGCACATGTGGGACGGCTCCGCCGAGACCCTCGAGGAGAACCTGCGCATTGCCAAGGAGCTGCTGCCGCGCACCGCCGCGGCCAAGCAGATCCTTGAGGTCGAGATCGGTGCCGTGGGCGGCGAAGAGGACGGCGTGGAAAACGCCATCAACGACAAGCTGTACTCCACCGTCGAGGACGCCATGGCCACCATCGAGGCCCTGGGCGCCGGCGAAAACGGCCGCTACATCACGGCGCTGACTTTCGGCAACGTGCACGGCGTGTACAAGCCGGGCAACGTCAAGCTGCGCCCGGAGATCCTCAAGGACATCCAGGAACAGGTCGGGTCCAAGCTTGGCAAGGCCAACCCGTTCGACCTCGTCTTCCACGGCGGCTCGGGTTCCTCCGACAAGGAAATCGCCGACGCGGTTTCCTACGGCGTCATCAAGATGAACATCGACACCGACACCCAGTACGCCTTCACCCGCCCGGTGGCCGGCCACATGCTTGCCAACTACGACGGCGTGCTGAAGATCGACGGCGAGGTCGGCAACAAGAAGACCTACGACCCCCGCGTCTGGGGTGCCGCCGCCGAGGCTTCGATGGCCGCCCGCATCGTGGAGGCCGCACGTCAGCTCGGTTCCGCCGGAAAGGCGCTGAAGTAACCATGGCAGATCTTGGAGCAAACCTGCTCGGCATCCCCGCAACCCTGTTGCCGGAGGAGACCGAGGTCAAGGCGCGGCTGGAAGCCGGAGACGAAGCGGTGGACATTGCCGCTGCCTTCCCGGCCTCCTCGCTGGGCTGGGCCCTGCTGGCCAACGACGCACATGCGGAGGGCCGCATCGTCGAGTCCTACGCCTACGCCCGCGTCGGCTACCACCGCGGACTCGATGCCCTGCGCAAGGCCGGCTGGCGCGGCCAGGGCCCGGTGCCCTGGGCGCACGAGCCCAACCGCGGCTTCCTGCGTTCGCTCTATGCCCTGCAGCGTGCAGCCGCAGCCATCGGCGAGGCCGAGGAAGTCGATCGCATCGGCCGCTTCCTCAACGACTCGGACCCGCTCGCGGCAGCAGCGCTCGAAGCCGAGTAATCCCGCCGGGCCCCGCTGGGCCCGGATGGCAATTGTTCGTGCCGACCCCTTTGGGCCGGCACGAACAATTGCTGCTTAACCAAGGAGCAGACGAAAAAGAATGGCAAACGTGCAGCCCGGTGACGCGCTCGGCGCCTCCTACCGTTTCGTTGAGCCCCTAGGCTCCGGCGCGGTGGGCGAGGTGTGGCGGGTCAGTGCGCTCCCAGGCGACCCCGACCTCGCGGCCAAGGTGCTGCGCCCGGAACACGCCCACGACCCCGCCCTCGTTGAGCGCTTTGTGAAGGAACGCTCGGTGCTTTTGGCACTGCGGCACCCGAACATCGTGGCGGTCAGGGACCTGGTGGTCGAGGGCGAACGGCTCGCCATCCTCATGGACCTGGTGCCCGGAGGATCCCTCCGCGACCTGCTCGAAGACCGTCGTACGCTGCCCGCTGCTGACGCGTTGGCCATCTGCGCCGAGATGCTGGACGCCATTGCGTATGCGCACACCCGAAACACGACGCACCGGGACATCAAGCCCGACAACGTGCTGCTGGCCGAACCGTGGAAGCCAGGACTTGCAGGCGCCGTGCGGGTCTCGGACTTCGGCATCGCCTCGGTCATGCACGAAAAATCCCGGCACACCACCGGCATGGTGGGAACCCCCGCCTACATGCCGCCCGAATTGCTCAGTACCGGCGAGATCGGGCCCGCCGCCGATCTCTACGCCACCGGCATCATGCTCTACGAGATGCTTTCCGGGCGGACTCCGTACGCCGGGACGGGAACCGATTTCACCCTCGCCTACCGCCACGTGACCACCCTTCCGCCGCGGTTGGCGGTGCCTGACGCCCTGTGGGAGGCGCTCGAGTCGCTACTCGGCAAGGACCCGCGCCAACGGCCGGGCGCGCCCGAGGCCGCGGCGCGGCTGCGCCGGCTGGCTGCCCAATTCGCCGACCTGCCGGCCCTGCAGTTGGCCGCCGAACCCGAGGACTTCCAGCCCCTTGAGCGTCCGGCCACGGTGCTGCGCGGCGCGGCCACGGCGCCGGATCCAAAGTCGGACGCGGTTCCGGGTTCCGGTTCCGACGCCTCCGCGCTCCCCGAACTGGGTCCGGTGGGCCAGCACACCGTGGTGCGGTCGATGCCGCGGCCCGAATTGCGGCCCCGCCCGCAGCAGGCACCCGCCCCTGCGCGCGCCGGGTGGCGGCCGGCATGGCTGCACGGCAAGGCCATCGCGCTGATCGCCGGCGGTCTCGTGGCGGCAATCGCCATCGTCATCGGGGCCATGGCGCTGGCGAAGCCCGAGGCCCCCGCAGCGGCACCGGCAGCAGATTCCACCGCGAGCCAGCAGGACGCCCCGCTGCCCAGCGGATTGTCCGTCAGCCGCAGTGCCCAATACGACGCCCAGGCGCACGAAGTGAAGCTGACGATCACCTATGCGGCGCAGAAAGCGCCGCTGGGCGGGCCCTTCCTCGAGGTGCTTCCGGGCGCGTCCGCGTCAGCGTCCTGTCCGCCGGCGACCTGGGAGAAGATCGAGGCAACACGCAACCAGCCGAGCCTGACTGGCATCTCCGCAACCTGCGGGTGGAGTCTTGCCGGGATCACCGTCCCGGCCAAGGGCAGCGTCGAGGCCAGCGCAAGGATTCCGGTGGAACTGGTCGGCGAGAACGCCCTGGAGCAATGGCTGGAAGCTTCGGCCGCGGCAACCACCGCAGCGGTGTCGGACCCCGCGGCGGCCGGTTCGGCGTATCCGGTGCAGCGGCTGCGGGACATCGAGGTCGTCACCCCGGCGCGAACGGTGAGCCAGACCGCCCTTCCGGTCACCCTGGTGCCGGTGTGGCCCGGCGGGCCGGACGTGCTGAACCCGCTCTACACCTCCCCGTCCACGGGCAAGGCCTCGGCAATGCTCGCCGCGGTCGCCGGGGGCGAGAAGGGCGTGCGCTTCTCCGACGGCTGTTCCGGTTCCCTGGCGGTCTCCGCCGACGGGCTGGTGGTCACGGCGCTGTCCGTCACCCCGAACTGCATCCTGCGGGCCGGGGTCGGCAACTTCACCGACCTGGCCAGCGACCCGTTCGGCATCACCACCCGCGGGTAGCCGGAAGTCGCGGGCTGCCGAACAGGCAGCGATTGATGCCCTCACGGTCTCGATGACCCGGCGCACCGGGATGGAAGATCAGTGACCCGCGCCCGCCTCCGATTCCAGGAAACCCAGACACCATGCCCTTTCCCCGTTCCAGGCAACTGCCATGGCTGATATCCCATCTCTGTGCCCCGACGGTCCTGGTCACCGCACTGTTGATGTTCACCCCGTTGAGGTTCCCGCAGGTCTCCTGGCCCCACGCGCTCGTGGCCACCACCTTCACCATGCTCATCCCGTGGTCGGCCCTCGTCTGGGCCCGCAAGACCGGGAAAGTCAGTGACATACACATCACCCGGCGCGAACAGCGGTGGCCATTGCTGTTAACCGCGTTGGCCTCGATCATGCTGGGCCTGGCGCTGATGGTGTGGCTTCGGGTCGAACCGGTCCTCCTGCGTGAGGTGTTGCTGATCTTGGCGGGCCTGCTGATCACCGGGGGCATCACGCTGCGCTGGAAGATTTCGATCCATGTGGCCGTTGCCGCCTTCGTGGCCCTCCACATCCTTGAAGACCGGCCTTTTGGCGCTGCCGTGGCGGTGGCCGTGGTGGGCATACTCAGCTGGTCACGGGTTCAGCTAAGGCACCACACCAGCAGCCAGGTCTTTGCCGGGGCCGTCGTCGGGGCGATGGTCAGCCTTCTCGCTTTAGTACCCATCTCAGGCTGAGAAGGCCCGCTTTCGCGGACCTTCCTGGGCATCGTCTAATTCGTATCCCTTGGGCTCGAATCAGGCACCGGGCGTTGTCCCTGGTCCCATGGACTGGATGAACGCGGGCGTCCCGCCCACGCAGAGGTAGCCGCGGCCGGGGGTCACCGCCACCGGGGCGCGGCGCGGCAGGGTGACGCCGAGCAGCTCCCCGTCGTAGTCGACGTCGGGCTGCAGCAGCACCCCGCAACGGGACTTGCGCAGCGTCTTGGTCCAGTGCGCATACAGGGCCCGCAGGTCGGCTGAGCGGCCCGCGGCGATCACGCAGACCCGCTGCCCGGAGGCCAGCAGGTTGGCCAGGGATGCATCGGAATCCTCGAAGCGTTCGGCGTCGTCCACCAGCAACACCACGGGTCCGCGCTCTAGCCGGATCGAGGCCAGCAGCGCCGGCAGGTCCTCCGGTCCCACGGCTACCTTGTCCAGGCCGGCGGTGGCCAGCGGGGAACGCCGGCCGCAGGCGCCCCACACTGCCACCGGCTCCCCGTCGGCGGTGGAGGAGGCGCGGATCGACTCGGCCAGGGCCAGCAGCAGCGTCGACTTGCCCGAGCGTGCGGGCCCGGAAATGAGCACGTGCTCGCCTTCGTAGACCTCCAGCACTCCCGGGGCCAGGTCCTCCTCGCGCAACCCGACCGGGAAGCGCCATGGCTCGCCCTGAAGCTGCGCAGGCATGCCGAGTTCGGCGACGGTCAGCTCCTCGGGCAGCCGGCCGATGGCCGCGGCCTTCGGCGCGGTGCCGGGCCAGCGCGCGGCGACGGACTCCACGGCTGCGGCCAGGTCGGTGCCGGGGGTGGCGATGTGCATCTGCCGCAGCGTCCCGGCATCCACGCAGCGCCCGGGCACCGCGGCCGGGATGTTGCTCCCGCGCACGCCCAGGGCCGAGTAGTCGTAGGGATCGGCCAGCCGGTAGAGCCACTTCTGGATGGTGACCTCGTCGATCGCCGAGGGCACGGCCTTGGCGCGGGTGGTGGCCACCGCGAAGTACAGCCCCAGGGCCGGCCCGTCGGCGTAGGCGCGGTTCAGGGCATCCAACAGCCCCTGGCCGTCGTAGTCCTGGAATTCGTCGCGCAGCGTGGCCAGCCCGTCGATGAGCACGAGCGTCTCGCGGCGTGAGCCGGGGTCGGCACGCCTGCGCGCCAGCTCGGTGCGCAGGTGCCGCAGGAATCGGGCCTGCTGCTCCTTGGCGCCGGGTCCGGTGCCCACGTAGGCGGAGGTGTGCGGCAGCGACGCCAGCGGGGCCAGGGTGCGGGAACCCAGGTCCAGCACCAGCAGGTCAAGTTCCCGCGGGTCCTTGGCGGCCGCGGCGGCCAGGGCCAGGGACGCCAGCGTGGTGCTGGTGCCGGAGCCTGCGATGCCCAGCAGCAGCAGGTTGCCCTTGGCCAGGTCCCAGCCAGCGGGGGACTGGCGCTGGGCCTCGGGCTCGTCCTTCAGCGCGACCTCGATGCAGCGCCCGCGCAACGAGCCCACCACCGGGATCGTTGAGGCCCGGTGGGCGGGACCGGAGCCGGTGCCGTCGGCAGGGAAGCCTGCCAGCGGGACGCGCTCGCCCAGCGCCACGGGCCAGACGGGCCGCGGCTCCCCGAATCCGGCAGCCCGGTGGGCCTGGTTGATGGCTTCGATGAGCTCGTCCAGGTCGCTGTCGTCGGATTCGGCTCCCGGTGCCGGTGCCCGCGGCGGAACCGCGATGCCGAAGTGCCCGATCTCATCGAGCACCAGTTCGTCGGAGGCTGCCCGCGAGGCGCGCCCGGTGACCAGTGCCGTCTGCACCGGGGTGATCTCGTCCTGCCCCAGCTTGATGTAGGCCCGCCCGGTCTGCGCGCGGGAAATCCCGGCGGCTGCCGGGACGCCGATGACGTTGGAGGAGTCGTCGCGGCTCTGCACGCGCAGGGCCACGCGCAGGTTGGTGTTGGCCAGGATGTCGTCGTTGACCACGCCGGCGGGGCGCTGGGTGGCCAGGATCATGTGCACGCCCAGGGTTCGCCCGACCGCGGCGACGGAGACCAGCGAGGAGAGCACCTCGGGGAAGTCCTTGGCGAGCATGGCGAATTCGTCGACCACCAGCAGCAGCCGAGGCATCGGCTCTTCCGGATTGGTGGCCAGGTAGGCGTCGAGGTTGTCGATGTCCTCGCCGGCAGTGGCGAAGATGCGCTGGCGCCGGGCCATTTCCGCCTCGAGGGAGCGCAGGGCGCGGTCGGCCAGCTGCTCGTCGAGGTTGGAGATGGTGCCGATGGTGTGCGGCAGGGCCTCGCAGGCGGCGAACGCGGCGCCGCCCTTGAAATCGATGAGGATGAAGTTCAGCCGGGTCGCGTCGTTGCGTGCGGCCAGCCCGGCGACCAGGGAGCGCAGGAACTCGCTCTTGCCCGAACCCGTGGTGCCGCCGACCAGCCCGTGCGGCCCGTCCTTGACCAGGTCAAGGGACATCGGCCCGGATTCGGAGGTGCCGATCGGGGCGGAGAAACCCTTGGCCTTGGCCCACTGCGTGCGGATCGACTCGGCGTCGGTGGCCGGCATGCCGGCCAGCTCGGGCAGGCGCACCAGGGAGGGCAGCGCGGCCCCGGGCACCACCAGCTCCGGGTCGTCGAAGCGTGCCAGGTCCATGGCGCAGCGTTCCGCGGCCTCGAGGCCGATGCCGGCCAACACCGTGTCGCCCACGTTCGTGAGCTCGCCTAGGTCGTGCACGGATGCCGCGGCGTCGGTTCCCACCGTGATGACGGTGGTGCAGGAGGCGGGCAGCTGCTGCTCGGAGGCGGCGATCACGATGCCCGAGACCCGCGGACCCTGCGCCGTGCCGCGGCCGCCGAGGCCCGGGATCGAGCGGCCGTGGCCAAGCAGCTCGCGTGCCGGGGCGTCGCGGCCCTCGGTGAGCACCTCGGAATCCAGCACCAGCAGCGTGGTGCCGCCGGTGGACTCCTCGAGCGCATCGCGCAGGGCACGCAACAGTGCCGCGCTGCGCCGGCGTTCGTCGGAGAGCCAGCGTTCGGAGGTGCCGGTGCCCAGCCGCCGGGTGTGTGGCAGCCAAGAGGCCCAGGACCATTCCTCGTGGCGTCCGCGGTCGCAGAACACCGCGATGGACAAATCCGCGGGTCCCGCGTGCACGGCGGCCTGGGTGAGCAGTGACCTGGCCAGGGCCAGGGCTCCGGCGCGGTCCCCGACGATGCCCACGACGCCGGCATCGGTGAGGTCCACCACCACGGGGGCGGCGGGGATCCGGCTGGCCTCCATGGCCTCGCGCACCAGGCGGTCGGGAACGGGGGCGGAGCGGTCATCGAGCTTGGGGGCCCAGGGCACGTCGCCGATCCCTGCGTTCAGGGCCAGGAATCCCGCAGAGCCGGCTCTTCGCTGCCACAGCCCGGTCGTGGGAACGGCGGCGATGCGCATGGTCGTGGCGGGGTCGGGGATTTCGCTGTGGCGGCGCGTGGCCTGTACCGCCGCCGCGTCGGCGATCTCGGTGGCGAAGTCGGCCAGGGCCGCGGTGAACCGCTCGTCCTCTTCCTTGAGGTTCTTGGCGCGGCGGTGCTTCTGCTCGAACCACATGCCCACGGCCATGACCGGGCTCAGCGCGGCGAACATGGCGAAGCGGGCATCTCCCAGCATCATCACCATGGCCCCGGCCAGCAGCAGCGGGGCCAGCACGGTGATGTAGCTGAACTTGGAGGCCGGGGGAACATCCTTGCGCACCGGCGGGGACAGCGGATCGGGTTCCGGCGGATTTCCGGGGCGCGGGGGCCGGTTGAACGGTGCGGTGGCCGCGGGCGTGAGGTTGTGCAGCGACCCAGGTTCCGGGGCGCGGTTCTCCGGGATCTCCGGCCGCAGCAGTACCGTCGTTCCGCCCATGACCAGGGTGGTGCCGCCGGTGACAAGTACGCCGTCCTCGTCCACCGCTTCCCCTGCCAGCAGCGTGCCGTTGGTCGAGCCCGAGTCGCGGACCCGCACGCCGTCGCCCTCGAGTTCCAGGCTGGCATGGTTCCAGGAGGCGCTTTCGGTCTGCAGGACCAGATCCGCCTGCGGGGAACGGCCGATGAGCAGCGGCCGGTGCGCGGGAAGCGGAATAACAGCACCCGCATCCAGGCCGCCGGAGACGGTGGCGCTCCAGCCGCGCAACGGCTCGGGGCGGGGGAGGGGTGCCAGCGAAATGGTGCTGCCCTCCAGCAGCAGCAACTCCTCCAACGGGGTATCGGCGGGCACCGCAGCGGCGTCCACGTACAGCGTGGAGCCGGGGGGAGGAACGGTGCCACCTGTGGCGGTGACCAGCTGCGCGAGTGTCGTGCCGGGAGCGAAGGTTCCCAGCTCCCGGTCAAGTCGCTGGCCATCCAGCCGGATCAGCACGCGCACCGCGCGCTCCTTTCGTCGTTGGGACGTGGGGTCAGTCGGCGGCGGGGCTCGAGAACCAGGAAGCCGGTCCGCCGCTCCCGGATACCAGCGGGCGCAAGCCCAGGTCCTGGGCCGAGAAGTGCAGCACCGCCGGTTCCCCGTCCATGCTATCGGGCCGGGTGAAGTCCAGTCCGGGACCGGCGATGCCGTCGGCCGGGCCAAGCTTCAGCGTACCGAGTGCCTTGGCCACTTCGGCCGGATCGCTGCTGCCGGCGGTGGATACCGCCCGCACCAGGGCCACCACGGCGTCGTGGCTGCGCGAATCGGCGGCGTTGGCGACCTCGCTGAAGGGCACGTCGCCGGTGAGGTTCTTGGCTTCCTTGTCCTGCGCGAGGACCCGCAGGCCGGCGAGGAACCCGGACATGGCCCGTCCGGAGGCATCGGGCCGCAGGGCGGCGGCGTCGCCGGCGTCGGGGCCGACGGTGGAGAGCCGTCCGGAGGCGGTGCCGCCGGCCTGGGCCAACCGGGAGGCGAACGCGGGGCTGGTGGCCCCGGGTGTCAGCACGACGGGGACCGTGACGTTGGCCGATTGCAGGGCATGGACGACCGTTGCCTGTTGCGTCGGGTTGCCCGAGAGCAGCACCGCGTCGGCGGGGTTGGCCACCGGGGCGCGTCCAGGGGTGCCGTCGGTGCGTGCGGGCTCCGCCACGCCGGTGCGGCGGGCGACATCTGCAGCGAGCTGCTCGGCGTCGGCGCCCGGTTCGAAGGAGATATTCGCCGCGACGTCCACGGATGCCGGGGCACCGCCGCCGGCGTCGATCAGCAGCGTCCGCTTCGCGCCCGCCAGGGCGGAAGTCAGTGACTTGGACACTTGGGCCCCGGTGGGCGCGGTGCGCCAGGCGGCGCCGTCGCCGTCGACCTTGTCGGCGTAGTAGGGCAGCAGCACCGGAACCCCGGCGTCGGCGGCGGCCTCGAGGGCGCCGTCCACCTGCTGGCCGTCGGTGGCCACGATGATCCCTGCAACACCCTCGGACACCAGCTTCTCCACTGCGTTGCGGGCGCCTTCGTCGGTGCCGCGGTCATCGGCGGTGGACAGGGCGATGGCGGTGCCCGAGAGGGAGAAGCGGTGCGCGGCAACCGCCGCGCCCTGTGCCGCTTCCTTCCACGCGCTGCCCGACCCCGAACCCAGCGTCACGACGACACCGAGCTTGGTCTCGGCAGGGACGTTGGCTGCGGACAATGCCACCGGGACGCTTGCCTCCACCGGATCGCCCATTGCCGCGTCGGAAGGACGGAACAGGAAGACCGACATCGCGATGATCACGGCCACGGCCACAATGGCCACCGCGCCGGAAATCAGGTTCCGGCGCGTCGCGAGACGGCTCACTTGGCACTTCCGAGGCGGAAGGCGTACAGCGTCTGCGTCGCGGTGCCCGCCGGCACCTCGAGGTGGAAGGTCGGCAGGGCCGAGACGGCCTCGAGCGAAGCCTTGAACTGGGCCTGGCGCAGCAGGATCCCGGCGACGTCCTCGGCGCGCACGTTGGCGTAGCCCTGGGCGTTCTTGGTGGCCAGGGCCAGCTGGTAGTCGGCCGTGTCGGCCTTCGCGGCGCTGGTGGCCATGGATCCGAGCAGGCCGGACCCGTTCACCTTGCGGTCGCCCAGGTCGAGCATGACCTTGGAAAGGCCGGCGGCGAGCAGCTTCGAGGCACCCTCGACATCCCGCGTCGAGGCCCCGGTGCTCTGCGCGATGCCCTCGAGCGAGGCAGCGGTCTGCTTGCTGACTGCTTCCGTCAGGCCGGCGTCTTGCTTGGCAAGTTCCGCATGCTGCTTGTCGACCGTGGTCTTGGCGTTGGCCTCGACGTCGCCGGCAGTAGCGGACAGACCCGCAACCGAGCGGTCGAAGGCCTTCACGACTGCGTCGCTGCCTTCGGCGCCTTGGGCGGAGACCACGCGGATCTGGCTGTCGATCAGCGCGGTGACCTCCGCGACCGTGGAGTTTTGGGTTTCCTCGAAGGCCTTCTTGATGCCTGTTTCGAGTTCGTCCTGTTGTTCCTGGAGAGTTACGAGCGCCCCGCCCATGGAATCACGGCTTACCTTGGCATCGTCCACGGTCTTGCGCAGGTCGGCGATCGCGCTCTTGAGGCTGCCGCCGCCATTCACGGTGACTTCCAACTCGTCGACTTTTTTGCCGATCGCATCGAGGCTCTCTGTGGCGGCCTTGATTTCTGCCTTGATCAGTTCATCAGAGACCGGCGTCTCGGTCAGTTCGACTACTTTATTCCATGCCGTGGTCTGTTCTGTGGCCCGTTCGCCCCAGAACTCGGCACGCTCCTCGACCTGCTCGGCCCAAACCTCTTCGCGATCTTCGGCCTCCGCGGCCAGCTCGTCGCGCTGGGTTGCCAAGCGCTCGTCCATGGGAGCCGGGTAACCATTCGGTGTTGTGAGTTCGCTTGGCGTCCCGGATTCGCTGCCATCCGTGGCGGGGCAGGGGGTCGCCGTCAGGTACGCGCGAAGATCCTCGATGTCGTCGCGGGGGAGCTTGTTGTCGTCGACCTTTATGGGAAGCAGGGGCTTGCTGCCGTCCTGTTCCTTTTCTTCAGCCTCTGTCTCCTCTTCGATCAGTTCGCACAGCTCGGCGGCAAGATCGGCGTTCTGTTTGATCAAGGAGTTGAGATCGTTCTCGCTTTCCACCGGGGCCACTTCATCCGGCCCATCGCCCCAGCCGTCGACAAGCTTGGCTGCTGCCAGGGCGGCCTTGTGGATCTCGTCGATCCGGGTCTGCTCGACCTTGACCAGCGTGTCGGCTTCCTTTGTCAGGTCCTCCAGCGGGGTGTAAGTAGCCTTGACCGATGCCCTCAGGGCTTCGATTGCCGCCTTGGCAGCTTCCGCCTCATTGGCTTCGCCGGTGGTCGACCTTTCGTCCAGAGCCTGGACCTGGACAGCCAGATCGTCGATTCTGTCGGAAAGGATCCGGTGCCGTGCCTGTGCACCGGTGATGACCTCCGGGTTCAGCGATGCCACGAGGTCGTCACCCTGGCCCACCAGCTTGAGCATGGCACCGGTCACGGTGATTGACGAAGCATGGAAGGCGCAGGTCAGTGATGCTACGGCGCAATTCTCGGCGTTCGGCTCCGAGGGTCCCACGGTGCTCTTCAGTGCGGTGGCAACCTCGTCGCGGCAGCCCGCGGTTGATTGGGCGTATCCGTCCAGCTGAGCGGACATCAGCACAAGGCTGGAATAGACGGTTGCGGCTTCGCCCGCGGGCGCAACAATCGCGGCACAACCTTGGCCGTCGATCACGGGCCGCGGCACGGCCACCGAGGTGTCGCCCAGCATGGCGTCGACGGTGTTGACGGTCTGGGAGAGCTGAGCGAGGGTCGTGGTCTCGGCGCCGGTGACGGTGGAATCGAGGTCGGTCTTGAGCGATCCGAGTTGGTCCTTCAACCCGCTGAGGGTCCCGGCCAGGGAGTCGCTGCTCTCCTTCAGGTGGGCGGCGGTGCTCACGCCCAAGGTCTGTGAGGTGCTCTCCAGGTTGCCGCGCACGTCGGTGATGGTGGAGCCCGCACGGCTCAACACGTCATTCACTTCGGCAATGAGGTCGATGGTGCGCCGCTGCAGGGCGAGCTCGGAGGTGGGGCTGGTGTCGAACGCGGAGGCCAGCACGCCGTCCACCGAGAGGTCAGTGGACATGCCCGGCTGCACGGCCAGGTCGATGCTCGGGGTGGCGAAATCGGTGACATCTGCGACCAGCCGCAGCGTGGTGCTGGCGCTGGTTGCCGGAGGTGCCAGAAGAGTTGCCCACTGGATGACCGTCTCCCCGTCGGGCGAAGCGCTGACGATGCCGTTGGTCCCGGCCGCGCCGGAACCGGATTCGGCGACGATGGCGCCGGGGGAAACCTCGGGAAGCACCGTCGAGGCGGCAATGGTCATCGGTGCGCCAACGAGTGCCGGTTCGGTGCGGGACTGGCCCGCGACGTCGAAGGTCACGTCGTTGGGCGCCACCGTGAGGTTTTCCACGGTCAGGCCGATCTCGATCCGGCCGGTGTAGCCGGCCAGCTCCTCGAGATTGGTGCCGGTCTTCTCCGCGGTGCGGTACTGCGTGCTCACGCGAACGGGAAGGTCGTTGGCGACTTCACCAGGAATATAGGAGGTATCTGCGCTCGAGGAACCGCCGGTGGCGTCGTCCACGGAGATGGCGGTTCCGTTCACCGCCGAGATCGAGCCGTTGGAGGCAAGATCCACGTTGACTGACTGCAGCACCCTCGTGGGGTTGTCGATGGCCTGTGGGGCGTTGGTGCACGATGTCGTGAAAGCCAAGGCAGCAACCGTGAGTACCGCGCCCGCGCCACGACGGAGTCGGAGGGTGCGTTTGGTTGTGTTGACATGCTGCTGGCGTGTGCGCGTCCTGGCCACTGGGGTCCCTTCGTTTGCAAATTCCTATTGAATAATAGGCGGTACGCCACCGAAATGAATAAACGGACAAGGTGCCCCCGCGTTCATATCACCAAGGGGGTCCGGTGTGCGACGAAATCCATTCATGACGTTGATCCCTGGAATTCATGCCTCGGTTGCTTGGGATGGACCATGTCATGTTGATAGAGTTATTCCTGTTCGAGTCTCCTCATAGCGCTCTTGCGCGGAGACATAACCAAGATTCTTGGAGGATTTCATGTCGCGTGTCCTATCAACGGAGCAGGCAAAGACGGCCATTCAGCAGATTCAGGCGATCATCAACGGTGGCTTCACCGATCAGATCAGCCAGTTGGATGCCCAGGGTCGGGTCCTGTCTGACCCGAATGTCTGGGACGGCCCCCTTGCTTCCCAGTTCCGCGGTTCAACGTGGCCGGAGACGAAGGCCGCGCTGGACAAGGCACGCACCGAGCTGGAGCAGCTGCGTGGCCAACTGAACCAGATCTCGACGAACATCTTCACCGCGGGCGGCGGCAACTAGCCAGTTCAGGGCCTCGCCCCCCGTTGCCTCCGGCCGTGATGCCGCGCGGGCGGCGGGGGCGTTTTCCATCTTTTCCTCCGAGGTATTTACGGTGCCCCGGATCTGTTCCGGGGACATCTTGGTCCCGTGGCTTGATGAGGGAGCTTCTGCGTGGCAGATCTGGGCGTCTATGAACATGATGTTGTGTTTGACAACGGGACGGCAGACGCCCTGATCTCAGCGTTCAATCTGGCGGCGTCGCGCATCGAGGGGCAGTCCGGCTCCCGGTCCTCCCTGGCGGCGACGGCTGGAACCGAGTTCCAGGGGCACTTCTCACAGCTTTTTGCCGACAACGCGCGCGTTGCGTCCGCGGACGCGACCGAGCTCGCGGCCCGCTTGCGCGAGACGGCCGCTGGAGCCAAGTCGCTGAAGGAAGAAGCCCACAAGGAAAACGAACGGCGCCGGCTGGCCAGGGAATGGAAGCAGCGCCGGGACGAACGCCAAGCAAACTGGATCGACCGGACAGTGGATTGGTGGATCGGTGCCGAGGAGCCGACCGTCGGGTCTCCGGCGCTGGAAGTGAGCATCCAGGCTTTGGCCCCGGTGACCGGGGTGCGACAGACACCCGCCCCGGGCGGTGGCTCCAATGCCGGTGTTTCCGCGGCGCGGCCCAGCGATCTGCGGTCATTCGCCACGGGTTCGGCGGGCCTGAACGCCGAACTTGCCGGCAGGCCAGCGGCATTGCGAGGACACCTGGCTGACTTTGCAGCCCGCTGCAGCCATGGCTCCCTGCACGCCGACGGGGTTGTCAACGGATTCGACAAGTGGCTCGAGGCCAACGAGCAGGACGTGGCCTGGGCCCTGACCATCGCCAACGCCTTCGCCGCCGCCGGCGGCGAGGGTAACGTTTCGCGACTGGCCGACTCGGCCCTCTTGGCGGCCCTGGCCGCGCAGGGTGTCGGTGCAGAGCGGCACGACCTCACGATTGACCTTCCCCAGACTCTCGGTGGACCTCCGACGACCGGGTATTCAAACGACCCGGTGAACACCTCCACCGGCAACTTCCTGGAAACCGAGGTCGACCTCGGTTTCACGGGTGCGGCGTCGTCGCTGTCGGCCGCTCGCACATACAACTCCATGGATGGGCGGGTAGGCATCTTCGGCCCGGGCTGGGGTTCAGTGTTCGAGATCCGCCTCGAACTCGACGATGAGGGCGCTTCCCTCGTGTTGCCCGATGGGCGCCATGTGAGGTTCCCGCGTCTCGGCGAGGGTTGGGACCGGGCCGACGGCGAAAGCTATTGGCTGAAGCGCGAAACTCTCGCTGAGCCAATGGCCGCGAGCGAGGGACGTACCATCGCCAATTGCCCGCGTGAAGCCCTTGTGGTGCGGGATAACGCTGGATCCCGCTGGGTCTTTACCCTGGCAGGGACATGGTTCTCTAAGGACACCGGACCAGGAACCTCCGTATCCGTCCGCAGGGATGCAGACGGTGTCGTCGCCGAGCTCATCCACGAGCATGGCCGCCGGGTGCGCACCGAGTTCAAGGGGGAGCGGATCGCGGCGCTTGTTGCCTCGGACGGACGCCGCGTGGAGTTCGAGTACGACGAGCACGGGCAATTGCTCTCCGCCTCCGGGCCGGGCGGGGTGCGCCACTACCGTTGGAACGACGCGGGCCTGATCGAGGCGGTCACCGACGCCGCTGGCGTCGAAGAGGCCGTCAACACCTACGACGAGCACGGACGGGTGCTCACCCAGGTCTCGGCGTTCGGCCGCGTTACCCGGTTCGCATACCTGCCCGGCCGCCTGACGGTGGTCTCCGATGCGGACGGAACCCGTTCCAACGCCTGGATCGCCGACGCCAAGGGACGGCTGGTCGGGGTCATCGACGCCGATGACAACCGGCAGTCCATGAGCTATGACAGGTACGGCAACCTGGTCTCCGTCACCGAGCGCGACGGCTCCCTGACGGTGCACGCCTACGACCAGCGCGGCCGGAAGATCCGCACCCGCACCCCGAGCGGGGCGGACATCACCTACGGCTATGACGAGGTGGACCGGCCGGTGATCGTGGTGGCCGAATCCGGCGGAGTCGTGAAGTATGAATACGCCGACGATTCCTCCCGGAACCCCTCGCTCATCATCGATCCCGTGGGCGGGCGCACCGAACTCACCTGGCGGGATTGTCGTCTCACCGAGGTCGTCGATCCCGTAGGGGTGCGCGTTCGCTTCGGCTACGACGGCTTCGGGGACCTGCTCACCATCACTAACGCCTTCGGGAACACCGCGACGCTGCACCGCGATGACGCGGGGCGGGTGACCGAGGCGGTGTCCCCCGGCGGGGCTCGCACCAGCTACATTTATGACGCCAACGGACAGCTGCGCTCCCGCCGGGATGCCGACGGCGCCCTGTGGAAGTTCGAATACGCACCCGGCGGCGCCCTGGCCGTGGTCACCGACCCGCTCGGGTCCCGCACCGAGATGCACTACGGCGCCCACGGGCAGCTCACCCAAACCGTCGACCCGCTGGGTCGTGCCGTGACGCGCAGCCTTGACGACCTGGGGAACCTTGCGGGTATCGAACTTTCGGACGGTGCCCAGTGGAGCTTCGCCCACGATGCGCTGGCTCGCCTGACACAGGTCATCGATCCCGCAGGACACGCCTGGTCGCGCGAGTACAACAAGAACGGCGAGCTCACCGCGGTGGTCGACGCCACCGGCGTGCGTCGGTCGTATGCCTCCGACGCCTCGGCTGGAACCGCGACCGTCCAAGACGCCTTCGAACGCAGCAGCGTGCGCTGCGACGAGTTCGGCCGACCCGTGGTCTCCGAGCGCGCGGACGGCAGCACCGAGCTGACCACCTACGACGCGTGCGGCCGCCCGGTGGAACTGGTCGATGCCGACGGCGGATTGACGTTGCTGCGCCGTGACGCCGCCGGACGGGTCATCGAGCACCGTTCCCCGGGCGGGGCCGTGACCAGTTTCGAGTTCGACGACGCCGGCCGGCCGGCCGCAAGCATCGACCCGACCGGTGCGCGCACCGCCCTGGAATACGATGCCGAGTCCCGCGTCGTTGCCCGCGTGTTCCCGGGAGGGGAGACCGAGCGACTGGAATACGACGCCGTCGGCCGGATTGTCTCCCGCTACACCCCGGGCCGCGGAACCTCGCGTTTTGAATACGACTTGGCCGGGCGCATGGTCCGTGCCGTGGATTCCTCGTTCGGGCGGCGCAAGTTCCGCTACGACGCGGCGGGGCAATTGGTCGAGACCGTCAACGGACTGGGCGGCAAGACCCGCTACGACTACGACTCGCGCGGCCGCCTCATCACCGTCACGGACCCGCTGGGTGCCACCACGCGCCGGTCCTACAACGAAGCCGACCAGGTCGTCTCGGAAACGGATCCGCTGGGCCGGACGACGACGGCGGGCTTTGACCCGGCCGGCCGCCAGTTGTGGCAGTGCGACCCGGAAGGCCGGCGCACCGAGTGGACCTACGACGAGGCCGGGAGGCAGGCATCGCTCGCGGTCGACGGGCAGGCGTTGATGCAGATCAGCCGCGATGCGCGTTCCCGGACCGTGCGGATCACCGACCACACCCGGAAAGGCGGCGTTGGGGTCGAACAACTGGTGCGCTTCAACCGCCGCGGACAGCTCATCGAGCGGCTGCGCAACGGGATTGGCCCGTCGTGGGAGTACGACGCGGACGGGAACCGTACCGCCATGGTCGACCCTCAGGGGACTCGGACGGAGTTCGGCCATGACGCCGCCGGGCGCGTGGTGGTGGTCGAGCACCCGGTCTTCGGGCGGATTTCCTACGAGCGGGACGCCGCCGGACGCATGGTCGGTGCGGTCGCCAGCGGTGCGGTGCAAGGCTGGCACTTTGACCAGGGCGCCCTGGTGAGCCACACGACGACGACCGTCGACGGCGTGACCGAGACCCTCATCCGGCGTGACGGCGACGGGCGCATTGCCGCGATCCTTGCCGACGGCATCGAAACCCGCTTCTTTTACGACGCGGCGTTCCAGCTGGAGCGTTCGATGCGCGGAGACGGTGTGGTGTCCCAGTGGCGTTATGACCTTGCCGGCCGTTTGGTAGCTGAATCCGTTGACGGACTCGGAGCGGCGCTCGCATATGACGCGGCGGGCCAGTTGCGTTCGCGCACGGACGAGGCCGGGACCAGAACCTACGCATATGACGGGTTGGGCCGGCGAACCGAGGCAGTGGAGCCCGATGGCTCGGTGCGGTCCTTCGAATGGTCCCCGCGCGGTTGGCTGGCCGCCGTGGCCACGGAGGGTTCCTCCGGGGCCTCCCGCAGCGAGTTGTGGGTTGACGCCTTCGGCGAATTGGCCGAGGTCGATGGCACCGAGGTTTGGTGGGACTCGGCGGAGGTTGCCCCTCGCCTGATGTCCTTGGGCGACCAATCGGTGACGGCGTTGCCCGGCGGCGTGACCGCCATTGGCGAAACGGTGCGCTCGGCCGGGTGGCGCAGTGCGCACTCGACGGAGGCCGGCAGCCCGTGGGGCATGGCTGCGGATGCCCTTCCGGGGCTTCCCGCTGGGTTGGCCGTCGGGGCGTCCGGCGGGCTGCAGGTGGCCGGACTGGATTGGTTCGGGGCCCGGGCCTACGACCCGATGACGCGCGGGTTCCTGTCCGTTGATCCGCTGGATCCGGTGGTGGGCTCCGGCTGGGCCGGAAACCCGTATTCGTATGCCGGCAACGACCCGTTGCATGCGATTGACCCCTTGGGTTTGAGTCCCGTTTCCGAGGCCGATCTGCAGGCCTACCGCGACGGCAACAACGGCGCGCTGGCCAAGGCAGAAAGCTGGATGGACGAGAACGCTGAGCTAGTGGGGAGCGTTATGGTCGTAGGTGGATTCATAATGATGGCTAGCGGCGTCGGAGGCCCCATGGGCTTGGCCATGATAGCTGGCGGTGCTGATGTACTTATTCAGAAGTCAGCTACGGGGGACGTCAACTGGGCACAGGCCGCGGGCTCAACGGTCCTAGGGGGAGTCGGCGGTGCGGCTCCCATGCTGGTAAAGGCCACCAGCGTTGGTGGCATGAAGGCTCAGGCCTCGATGCAGGTTGCTCCCACCGCTAATGTGGTCAAGTCATTGGCGGCGAACATGGGTGTGAACGGCGGCGTGGGTGCTGTCGCGTCCGGCGGGTTCCACGCCTTGGCTGAAACGGCAGGTGGCCGACAAATTAGTGGTCGCGGCATGACCGGTGCCCTGGTGGGAGGGTTTGTCGGCGGTTCGGTCGGTGGGGTGGCAGGGCCGGCGGGTGGTTCCATCGCTCAGCATATGGGGAGAAAATCCAGTTCGCTGACTTCAGATGTCTCGACTTCACTGGTGAACTCTGCTGGCAGCATTGGAGGTGCGACGTCGAATAGCCTTATTTCGGGTGAGCCACTTTCTTGGAAGGAGTTGGCTTTTGTTGGAGTTGGTGGGGCAGCGGCCCCGCATTTGCCTTTTACAGAACGATATACTGAGAAAATCACCCCATCGAATTTCGACGTCTTGCGGAGACTTCCTTATCAGCAGCCGAGGACATGGGGTGGAACCTTCGTCCGATTTGAAAAACACAACACGTCAGCCTTGTGGGGGTCTGCACTAACTGGTGGCGGAATTGGTGTCGGACTAGATACGATTTGGGAATCCATCAAGTGACTAAGAAGCATACAAAGGCACGGCGCTACAAGCCAATGAGTCGGTCCGACATTGTCTTTAGGCTAGTTCTGGCCTTGATTGCGCTAGGTGTCGCTGTAGGTGGCACATTGACGCTTGGACAATTTGAATTAGTAGATCTGCTGACAATCGTTCTAGGTGCCTTGTTCCTGATGGCCACGTTGGCCTTTATTGCCGTCGGCGCGCCGTTCACATTACTTGCGGCACTCATACTGGTGCCACTTGCCATTTCTCGCCTCCTGCCAAATGTTTCCTTCGTCTTTGGAACCTGGTGGCTGAGCGCGATTGCTGGATGGATGGTGGGAGCTGTGCTGCGCTCGGAGTTGGATCGGCGCCGCGGCCGTGGGGCACCGACATCAATGCGTTCACGGCAGGCAGCGGGTGAATCCTTGGAGTGGCGCGTTGGCCGGAAAATCTTCCGCGAGGCCGGGTTCTCGGAGGCTGCCCTGGTTGCCAAGATCCAGTCGTTGGATGGTGACCGGCGCACGTTGGTGAGTGCCACGCGTGGTGATGCCTGCCTTACCGTTGCAGGAAATGCGCAGGGTCCCCTCATGGTGTTCTTTTCCGCCGATACATCGGAAGAGGATCAGTGGAGCGTGTTGACGTCGCCCGGTAGCGATCCGGGACAGGTCGAGGTGATGATTGGGGACATGCTTCTTTCTCATTCGTCCTGGGAAACCACGACTCTGGAGAAAACGTTGGCTGCGGTTCGGTATTTCCACCGAAAGGGCGGTGCCGATCCCCAAATGACGTGGTTTAGCTCGCCGACGATTGCTGATTGGAGGACGTTGGCCTCATGATTTTAGTTGAGCGTCGACTGACGCCGGTTGCTCGGGTGGCGGCGCCCACGCCGGGACGTTACGTCCTTGCGTTCGCTGCGGCGATTGGGGGCCTGGCGATTTCTTTCTTGTTTGGTGCGTTTCCGGTTCTCGTCGGCCTTTTCTCTGCAGTTGTCCTGCTGCTCTCGTTTCTTTCCGGAGCACGGCAAGACCCATACCAGCGCATGATGGCCTATCCACTGGTGATCGTTCTTTCCATGGTTTTGCTGATCAATTTCGGGCCGATCACTTGGACGATTGCGGCGCTGGTGGGCTGTGCCGTTCTCGGAATGACCCTCGGGCGTGGACTCCGGGCAGCGAGGCAGGGGACCGAGGTTCTGCCTGATCCTCCGACGGATCCGTTGGCCGTTCCGGGTAGGACCGTGGCCACTTGGGCGATCGGCAAGGATCGCTTCGAGGAGATCGACCCGGAGGGGGAGAAGCTTGACGAGCTGTTGGCGCAGCTCAGTGGCAACTTTTCGGCCTTGTCACTTCGGCGGGGGCCGGCGCGGTTGGATGCCGTTGGTTTCGCGCCGGACGCCGTTGAGGTCTATGTGACCGACGACGTCGAGTCCGCGGAGTGGCACACGCTGCTTCCTGCGGGGCAAACGATGTTGGGTGGGCAATCGACTGCTGTCGGTTCCCCGGATCAAGCGAAAGGCGAGTCGTTGCGCCGGGCGCAGGTGGCTGCGCGCTATTTCGCGGTGACCGGATCGCGTTCGCGCGACGTTACATGGTCGGCAAGCCGACGCGCAGGCTGATCGAACAAGCCTCGGGGATCCGAGAAGGAAGATCGACGTGCGGGTGGATTGTCGCTGAAGACACTGACGCCAGGCATGCCAAGGGGATGTCCAATGGCTTGTCAAAGGTTTCGGCGGACAGGCACCTGGGTATTCGGTTCAAGGTTGTGCTTTGATCGGACGTCGAATTCGCCTATGAGATCACGTGATACTGCGTGATGGACACTCCTGACGAACCCCTCGCTCCGCATGAAAGCGGTACTCACACCCGGCTTGGGCAATCGCCGCATCTGTCTCGTAGCTGGATTTCCGGCGAACACGATCGGCACGGGCTCTTTCGTTGGGTTCTGGACCCATTTTCGGTGCCTTAAGGACCGCAAGAACGCTGGTGAACCGGAGCGCGAAGGTTCATCGTGACTGCGTGTCCGATGGCGGTAGGGGCGCGGAGAATTTAAAAATCTAGCTGAAACCAACGCCGACCTAAATCAAAAAGTTGCTGCCCTTGAAGGGTCCAAGGGGCGTTGAATCCGAGTCGGTTCGCGTGCCCGACATGGCGGGAGAATTCTTTTCCAAATCGTGACTAGGCGAAACCCTTTCACTGCCATAGATTGATCTGACACGTGGCGCACCTTTCACGTTGACTGCAGGGCACGGGCCAAGGGGACGTCACGTGGCACCGGCTCCTGTTTCCACCGCACCAATCTCTGGGACAGGACTGACATGGCACCTCGAATTGTTACTGCGTTGCTCGGAACGGTGATGGCCTCGGGCCTGATGCTTAGCCCCCTGGCGGCTCAAGCCCTGCCCCTCGATGAAGGCTCAATCACCGCGACTGAGAACCCCTCCCAGATAACCGGCGCCAACGATGTCGATAGCGCAGCGGCAGTTGGGAACACCGAATCGGCCCAAGATTCCGTGCAGCAGTCGGGTGATGCCCTCAGTGCGGGGCAGGATGTGCCGGCTGATGCCCCCGGGGTCACGGAGGACGATCCGGGCACGGCCGAAGTGATTCCTGCGGCGGCCCCCTCGGAGGGGGTGGATCCGTCCATCGCCGGAACGCAGGGTCCCATCCAGGACGGAAGTGACAACCTGGACCTGCCGACGGTGAAAGAAAAAACCGCCGTCGCGGAGGAACCCGGCCTAGAAGACGCCGTGCCATCCAACCCTTCGGTGGAAGTCAGCGATCAGGTCGTTAAAGTAGCGAGCCTAGCGAGGACGACCGAACCGGAGAACGCAGAGGGAGCCAGCACCACCGAAGCCGTTGAAGAGTCGGTCTCTCCGCCGATGGCCGAGGTCCCTGCAGAGGAACCTGAAATGCCGGCCTGGATGCCGACCCTGACGATGCCCGAAGGTTCCGAGGCCTGGGACGAGAACCAGTGGAATGAATTCCTGGATTCAGACAAAGGCCAGGAATTCATCGATGAATACAACAACGCCATGATGGATTCACCTGAACTCCAGACGATCATCGACATTGTGACTGACTTTGAAACGACCGGGGACGAGTACTATCTGGACGAATTGTGGGAGTACCTCAACGAACTCTTCCCAGACAACCCGGAATGGGCGCAGGAAGCCTTCGACGGAATCCTAGCGGGTTTGGGCGAACGGGAAGTCACCGAACCGGACTCGCCGGAGGCGAGCACGCCGACGCTAAAGCCAGAAAAGCGAGATATTGAAATCAAGCCCGCTGCGACCGTCACCAAGCCTGTGGTCCAGAAAAAGCACATTGCCCAGGCCGTCGCCAAACCCCTTGTCGAAACCCAACGGCATGAACTGGCAAATACCGGCAGCAACGGCACAGTCGTCATGGGTGGTCTCGGGTTGGCACTACTGCTGGGCGGCACCTTGACCCTCGTGATGCGCAAGAGGCAAAAGGGTCTGTAGGCGTTTCATTTTGGGCTGCGGCGTGACACGATTCGGCTATGACACAGTTTCAGGCTTTGGATTCCCAGGAGCTGATTCACCTCTCGGTGCCGCGAGTGTGGGAACTGCTTACCGATTGGGTGGCCGCGCCCAAATGGATGCCCGGGGTTGATTCGATGGAGGCCGAGCAGCTTACGAGCCTCGGGACAGTCCTCGACTACCGTTCCGGATCCCATGAACGTCAGTTGCTGATTTCGGAATTGGTCGACCAGGAGGCCATTACCCTGACTTCCGGCGGGGGAGACATCAGCGTGCACTACCGGTATGCGCTCGCCGGAGAATCAGCACAGACTCGGGTCCGGCTGACGATCAAGGTCGAAGCGGCCAAGAAACTTCGAAATGAGGTCGGGGACCTTCTGGCCGCTATTGCCGGCTCCGAGGCCGATACCTTGAAATCGTTGCGCGGCTATGCGGAAGCGGCCCCGTAGGTGCCCAGAGGCTTTCCCGGTGTTCGTCAGGCTTTTTTGGCGGGGGATAGGTGCTCAAAGACGATATTGGTTTGCGTGGACGAAAAGGCGGCATTCGCTCCGAGATTCTCGGCAACGAAATCCCTCAGTGACTCGATGGAGTCGGTGACGACGTGAACCAGGATGTCCGGGGTTCCTCCAAGTACAAAGACATCCTGGACCTCCGTGAGCCCGCGCAGGGTGCGTGCGGATTCCAGCATGGAATCGCGGGATTCGGAGCGGACCACCACGGACACCATGGCGGCGATGCGCAAGCCCAGTTTTGCCGGGTCCAGGTCCGCGTGGAACCCGCGAATCACCCCGGACTCCTGAAGCGCGCGGACGCGACTCAGGCAGGTGGACGGGGCGACTCCCGCACGTGAGGCCAGAAGGTTATTGGGGATGCGCGCGTCGGCGCTGAGTTCGCGAAGTATCCGCAGGTCCACTTCATCGAGCCGAACAGCATTTCGCTGGCTGTCATGATTCCGGATGGATTCAGAATTTAGCACGAAAAACTCCCATTATTTTGAGCACTTGTTCAAGGTCCTATCCAGTACATCGTGAATAATTCTATGATGGGTTTTCCCGGCCGTGGCACGCATTTCGCAGCAGGGGCACGCCATTGATTCCAGAAAGGCCTTAAATCCGATCATGAGAACACCCACCCACACGGATCGCGCAAGTCTCCAAGCGGAGGATGCGGTGGATGCACTGGCGTCTTTCCGTGGACGTTTTTCCATCCCGGAGGGCTTGATCTACCTTGACGGAAACTCGCTTGGCCCGCTGCCGCGCGGTGCAGCCGAACGGGCTGCCGAAGTCATCAACAACGAATGGGGCCAGGGACTGATCCGCTCGTGGAACACTTCAGGTTGGTTCGAGATGCCCAGCCGTCTCGGAGACAAGCTTTCCAAGCTCATCGGCGGAAACGAGGGCGAGACCGTCGTCACCGACACGACCAGCCTGAACCTGTTCAAGGCGCTCGCCTCGGCCGTGCGCATCCAGCAGCAGGATGCTCCGTCCCGCCGCGTTATCCTGACCGAGCGCGACAACTTCCCCACGGACATCTACATTGCCGAGGGCATCAGCGATTTCCTGAATTCGGTCAACGCCGAAACCAACGAGCACTACGAAGTGCGACTCATCGACGAGAACCTGTCGCTGGAGCAGGCGCTGGATGATTCCGTGGCGGTGCTTGCCCTGTCTCATGTCAATTACCGCACCGGCGCCATGTGGGACATGGACGCGGTCACCGCCGCCGCGCACGAGGCAGGAGCCCTGGTCATCTGGGACCTCGCCCACGCGGCCGGTGCCGTCCCGGTGGACCTCAACGGGGCGAACGCCGACTACGCGGTTGGCTGCACCTACAAGTACCTCAACGGCGGGCCCGGCTCCCCGGCCTTCATCTGGGTCAACGCGCGCCACCAGGGCCGCTTCTGGCAGCCCCTGACGGGCTGGTGGTCCCATGCCGCCCCTTTCGCCATGGCCGACAACTACACGGCCGCCAACGATGTTCGCCGTTTCCTGTGCGGCACCCAGCCCATCACATCCATGGCCATGATCGAATGCGGCCTGGACGTGTCGCTGGAAGCCGACATGGGACTGGTTCGGGCCAAGTCGCTGGCACTGTCCGACCTGTTCATCGCGCTGGTGCGCGAGCGCTGCGGGGAATTCGGGCTGGAGCTCGTGACGCCGGAGGACCACGCCGAACGCGGAAGCCACGTCAGCTTCCGCCACTCCGAGGGCTATGCCATCATCCAGGCCTTGATTGACCGGGGCGTCATTGGCGACTACCGCGAGCCCGAGGTGCTGCGCTTCGGGCTCACGCCGCTCTACCTTTCCTTCACCGATATCTGGGACGCGGTGGAAATCCTGCGCGACATCCTGGAAACCCGCGCCTGGGACGTCCCGGCCTACCGCACGCGTCAGGCTGTCACCTAAAGGAACTCCTCTACAAGTCATCATGGTGGGCGGTCCCCCAGACACCCGGACCGCCCACAGGTTTGTCGTACCCAAAAACTACTGCTCCGCTTCACTCGTACACAATGATTTGAGGTAATTCATGAGTTCGTCGTTGGATAGCATCAAGAAAAGAGAAGCCGGTCTGTCCCGGCAGCTGACCTCCCGCCAACTGGGCATGATTGCCTTGGGCGGGGCCATCGGGACAGGACTCTTCCTGGGCAGCAAATTTGCCATCTCCTTTGCCGGCCCAAGCGTCATCATCAGCTACGTCATCGGGGGCTTGATCGCCCTGCTTTTGATGGGTGCACTGTCGGAGATGACGGTTGCACACGCAACCACCGGATCCTTTGGTGCTTTTGCAGAACATTACATCAGCCCCCTGGCGGGGTTCATGATCAAGTACCTGTATTGGTCGTGCATCGTGCTGGCGGTGGGAACGGAAGTCACCGCGGTGGGGGACTACATGCAGATGTGGTTCCCGGCCGTCCCGCCGATCGTTTGGGTCCTCGGATTCTCTACGTTGCTCATCGCTGTCAACATGTTCAACGTCAAGGCATTCGGCACCCTCGAATACTGGTTCTCTGCAACCAAGGTCTTCGCCATTGTCGGGTTCATCGTCGTTGCCGCCGCGCTGGTGTTCGGCGGTTCAAATCCGGACTTCGGCATGCAGAACTACCACGCCGACGGAGGCTTCTTCCTTGGCGGTTTCAAGGGAGTGTGGTTCGCCGTGATTGTCGCGATCTTCTCGTACCTGAGCATCGAAATGATTGCCATCGCAGCCGGTGAAGCCAAGGAACCGGAAACGGCGGTCAAGAAGGCCTTCAAGGTCACCTTGCTGCGCCTCTTCCTTTTTTACATCCTGACCCTGTCTCTGATTCTCGCCATCGCGCCGGTGAGCAAGATACTGGAGGGCGGGAGCCCCTTTGTCACTGTCATGCAGGTCATCGGCATCCCCTATGCCGATTCCATCCTGAATTTCGTGGTCATTGTTGCGGCGTTGTCGGCCATGAATTCGCAGCTCTACATTTCCACGCGCATGATGTTTTCGCTCTCGCGCGGTGGCCAAGCCCCGCGCGTTTTTGGAAAGGTGCGCAAGAACGGCGCCCCGGTAAACGCACTTCTGCTGTCGGCAGGAGGAATCGCCGTGGCGACGTTGATCTACGCGACCAATCCGGAAACCGGATTCACCGTGATGATGGCCTTGTCAATGTTTGGCGCCATGGCCACCTGGATGCTGATCTTTGTCACCCATCTGTATTTCCGTCGACACCATAAGCGCAGCGGTGAAAAGCTTGCCTACAGGCTTCCCTTCTATCCCCTGGGCTCGCTTTTGGGGGCGTTGCTGATGGCGGCACTGCTGGTCACCACGCTGTTTACCGTCGAATTTACGATGACACTTGTTTTTGGCGTCCCTTTCGCCCTTGTCGTCGGGGCGCTCTATTTTCTGCTGCGCAAACGCATGGTCCCTGTCGGGGAAGAGCGTCAAGATATGGCTCTAGTGGAGGACTTGGCATAACTCACAAGTGGATTTGCGTGCACGTTGAAAATGCCCGGCAGCGCCGGACGGTTCGTCCAAAGGACCGTTCAGCGAGGCCGGGCGTCTTTGTCGAAAGGGCAGGCGCCGGAAGGTGCAGGAGTTCGGTTGCGCATAGAATCGTCCACGGCGTCCAACTCGAAAGGAACGATGTGGCGAAGCTGTACTTCCGCTATGGGGCAATGAATTCCGGCAAGTCCACGGGTCTTCTCCAGACCGCCTTCAACTATGAAGAGCGCGGACAGCGGGTCCTCTTGGCGAAGCCGGGGATCGATACGAAGGGCGACTCGGCAATAGTTTCCCGCCTGGGAATGAGCCGCGACGTGGATTTCCTCATCCCGCCGTCAGCAAATGCCCGGGAACTTTTTGCCGCTAAAGTCGCCGGGGACGATCCGGATGCCCTGCTGCAGCACGTGGATGCGCCTCCGGTGGCTTGCCTGCTGGTTGACGAGGCCCAGTTCCTGACGCCGGAACAGGTCGATGACCTGTTCCGCATCGCCATCCTGGATAACGTCCCCGTGCTGGCCTACGGGATCCGCTCGGACTTCCGCACCCATGCGTTTCCCGGGTCGCGGCGCCTGCTGGAGATCGCACACAGCCTTGAGGAACTCAAGACGATTTGCCGCTGCGGCAAGAAAGCGGTGTTCAACACCCGCCGCATCGGAAACGAGATCATCTTCGACGGAGACCAGGTGGCTATCGACGGTGACAAGGTTTGGTACGAATCCCTCTGCGGCGCCTGCTATCTGGAAGCCTCCAACGGCCGTCTGGGCAACTAGGCGGTGCTGTGCTCCAAGGCCATCCCTTGCAGGATCACCCGCACGCCGTAGTCGAAGGCGTCGTCGCCCCAGGCCGTTGACGCCCCGGTGCGTTCGGCACCGTCGGCCAGGGCCAGCGCCTCTTGATGGGCACCGATCGAACCGAGCAAGTGGTTGACCAGTACATGCCGGGCATAGGCCGCATCGCGCTCGGAGATGCCTGCGATCCTCAGGAATTCCAGGAGCCATCCCAATGGGTCCAGCGACTCGGGACGCATGGATTGGGCAAGCTGCATGACCTCGGCCGAGTCCGGAACCGTGATCAGTGCAGCGCGAAGTTGGCGTAGCAGCGCGGCGATGGCCAGCGGCGCCAATGCCGGGGTGGGGGATTCGGGGCGAGGTACCGCGTCCAGGAGCCTGGCGGCAACATCCACGAGCAATTCCTGCTTGGACTTCACATGCCAATACAGCGCCCCGACCTGAACATCCAGTTCCCGGGCCAGCCGGCGCATGGACAGGTCGGCCAGGCCAAACTCCGAGAGCACGCCCACGGCGGCATCAATGAGTTGTTCACGCGTCAGGGCCATGGCTCCCAGTCTAGGCGGCACTCCAAGCAAGTCTGAATGTGGGCGCATTTCTTCGCGTCATCATCTGGGGCAGCTGCAGGCGGGAGGCACAGTCGCCAAAAGACTTTTGGTCGATCCCTCGACGCAAGGGGCAAAGGCGGGGTTTGATGGGGGCATGAGTATGCAATTTCCTACACCAGAGGCCATGAAAGAGTTCCAGCGGCTCACCCGTGCCCTGCTTGGCGAGGGAGTGGCTGCCGGAAAGATGTTTGGCAAGGACGCCTTGAAGTATGAATCAAAGGCCATCGCCTGCCTTATCGAGGACACCATGGGATTCAAGGTGGGACGCGAGAGTGAAATCATGCGCAAGTCCCTGGAATATCCCGGTGCCGGCCTCTTCGACCCCTCGGGTCAGGGTCGGCCCTTCCGTGACTGGGTTTCCGTTCCCGAAACATCGATCGAGCACTGGGAAACACTGGCACGCGCCGCATTGGCGGCGGCGGTCGAAGCAGAAGACGAGCCCAGGGAAGCATAAATCCACTCATTGATGCTGCATCGGGTAAACTCGTGACGTAAGAGCCCCTTACTGTTCTTCCTGATCCTGCTTGGGCCAATCGAAGAGCGAGGGGCATTTCTGCGCCCGGCACCGCCGGGACCCGGCATTTTTGCCGGCCGCGCTGAATCGAGCAAGGGGGAGGATCCCATGCCAGCAATCGTGATCGTCGGCGCCCAGTGGGGCGACGAAGGCAAGGGCAAGGCCACAGACCTTTTGGGTGGCCAGGTTGACTACGTTGTAAAGCCAAACGGCGGCAACAACGCAGGTCATACAGTTGTCGTTGGCGGTGAAAAGTATGAGCTCAAGCTCCTTCCCGCCGGTATTCTTTCGCCAAATGCCATCCCGATCATCGGCAACGGCTGTGTGGTCAACCTCGAGGCGCTATTCGAGGAGATCGAGGGGCTGGAGGCACGTGGTGCCGATACCTCGAAGCTGCGCGTCTCGGCCAACGCGCACTTGGTCGCCCCGTACCACCAGACCATGGACAAGGTCACCGAACGCTTCCTGGGCAAGCGCGCCATCGGCACCACCGGGCGCGGCATTGGCCCGGCCTACATGGACAAGATCGGTCGCCTGGGCATCCGCGTGCAGGACGTCTTTGACGAATCCATCCTGCGCCAGAAGGTTGAGGGTGCACTGCGCCAGAAGAACGAGCTGCTGGTCAAGGTCTACAACCGCCGCAGCGTCGAGATCGACGAAATCGTCGAGTACTTCCTCTCCTACGCCGAGCGCCTGCGCCCGCTGGTCATCGATGCGACGCTCGAACTGAACAATGCGCTGGACGCCGGCAAGGTCGTGCTCATGGAAGGCGGCCAAGCCACGTTCCTGGACGTGGACCACGGCACCTACCCGTTCGTGACGTCCTCGAACCCGACCGCCGGCGGCGCCTCGGTCGGCTCGGGCATCGGCCCGACCCGTATCAGCCGCTCGATCGGCATCATCAAGGCCTACACCACCCGCGTGGGTGCAGGCCCGTTCCCGACCGAGCTCTTTGACGACATGGGCGAATACTTGCAGAAGACCGGCGGGGAATTCGGCGTGAACACCGGCCGTCCGCGCCGTTGTGGCTGGTACGACGCAGTGTTGGCCCGCCACGCCTCGCGAGTGAACGGCTTCACCGACTACTTCGTCACCAAGCTCGACGTGCTGACCAACATCGAGAAGATCCCGGTGTGCGTGGCCTACGACGTTGACGGGGTGCGCCATGACGAGATGCCGATGACGCAGACCGACTTCCACCACGCCAAGCCTGTCTTCGAATACTTCGACGGCTGGACCGAGGACATCACCGGTGCCCGCACCCTCGATGACCTGCCGGAGAATGCACGCAACTACGTGCTGGCGCTCGAGGCCATAAGCGGGACCCGTTTCTCCGCCATCGGCGTGGGACCGGACCGTGAGCAGACGATCGTCCGTCACGATTTGATCAACGACTGACAGCAACGCGCTCGGGCGCGGTGCGGGGCAGGATGAACGACATCCAACTGGCCCGGTACCGCGCCCTTGCCATGTCCGGGGCACGGATGCGGTCTTGACCTGCGTCGGGATGCCGAACCGTCCCCCTGTCGACCGTTTTGCCGTCACATTCTTCGGGTCGGGGCAAAAATCACTGCAACTGATTCGCCGAGTTGGCGATTGTCGTTAGGCTGGGTGAAAGAACTCAGCGACGAAGGGAATCGCCATGAAGGTCAGCGTTGGTCAATTTGCCCCCACAGGGTCGGTCACCGACAACTTGGCAACCATGGAACGACTGGTTGCCAAGGCGAAGGCCGAGGCCGCCGACCTGGTGCTCTTTCCCGAAGAGGCCATGCTCGCCGTTTCGCAGGTGAAGGGCCCGTTGAATGACGCCCTGGAAGGAAATTGGACCAAATTCGTCCAGCAGCTTTCCTTCATGGCCGCCGAGCACAAGGTTGCCATTGTGGCCGGGGGATACGAGCAAAGTGGCGACGAACGGCCCTACAACACCCTGGTGGTGCTCGGTGAGGATGGCGCGATCCTGGGGACCTACCGCAAGATCCACCTATACGACGCATTCTCCTACCAGGAATCGAAGACGATCAAGGCCGGGGATGTTGCCGAGGTCCCCGTCTTCGAAATCGGCGGCATGAAGGTCGGCGTGTTCACCTGCTATGACTTGCGTTTCCCGGAAATCGCCCGGAGGCTGGTCAACGAGGGCGCCGAGCTGTTGCTGGTGGCCGCCGCCTGGTTCAAGGGCGAGCACAAGATCGAGCACTGGGAAACCCTGTTGCGGGCACGCGCGATCGAGAACACGGTGTGGGTCGCGGCCGCCGGAACCAGCTCGAGCCACACCATCGGCCACTCGGCGATCCTGGATCCCATGGGTGTGCCGATCGAGTACCTGGGCGACGATGCCGAGGGCTTGGTGACGACCGATGTCACGCGCCGGCGCATCGACGAGGTGCGCGAGTTCCTACCGGTGCTGGCCAACCGCAGGCTCTAACGAGGGGATGCTCCGGGGAACCCGTGCAGGTGCCGACCAGGCGCCCGCGCAGGTTCCCTTTTGCCTGTCCCGGGGAGCGACGGATCGGTGCCGCCGACGCGCCTGTATTAGCCCAACGAATTTCACATTTTTGGGCATGTACGCTTCGGGTTCCGCCCATTACTATTGGTGCTCGATGTAACTCCAATTAGGCAGGATAGGGCAGTGGGCACCACCGACACGCAAATGAATGAAGCCATCATCGAGGAATGGGCCGAGGCAACGGCGCAGGCCTACAACGACTCATTGTCCGGGCTGGACCTGGCCCGTGTGCCGAAGGCGGTGCGGGCCTTCATTGAACTGTATGGGCAGAGCAAGGACCTGACCTTCAACTCCGACTACTCGCCGATCGACTACTTCGAGGAACACCCTGCCTCTGCGATCGGAATCATCCTCGACACCCCCGAGGCGCTGGAACTGTTGGACGATGAAGAGGAAGAAGCGCTCGAGGACATCCTCGGATTCGCCGAGGCCTGGGCGGAGTTCGATTCGAACCAGCAGCCGGACCTCGGGATTTCCGAGGCCGACGACGAGGACGACACCGGGTGGTAATGAGAACCACGGGCCGCCCCTGAATGGCGGGTTGCCTACGGCAACCGCTCGGGCCGTCCCGCGGGTTCCCTCCAATGCGAAGGGTCCGTGCCGGAAACCATGAGGTTTCGGGCACGGACCCTTGGCATTGGGCAGCCTGTCTTGCTAGGCGAGCAGCTGGCGCTTGGAGGAGATGACGCCGGTGTTGAACCCGGCCAGGCGCAGCCCGCCGTGGAAGCGTGCGTGTTCGATCTTCACGCAGCGATCCATCACCACGTTCAGTCCGTTGGCCTCGGCCTTGGCCGCGACCTCCTCGTGCCAGGAACCCAGCTGCAGCCACAGGGTTTTGGCCCCCACTGCAAGAGCCTCATCCAGCACGCCGGGCAGGTCGTCGTGCTTGCGGAAGACCTCGACCAGGTCGGGGGTTTCCGGCAGGTCGGCCAGCGACTTGTAGACCGGCTGGCCCAGGATCTCATCGAGCACCGGGTTGACGAAGTAGACCTTGTACTTGGAGGAAGACAACAGGTAGGTCGCCACGAAGTAGCTGGCGCGCGAGGGCTTGTTGGAAGCGCCCACGATCGCGATCGACTTGGTGTTGCGCAGGATCTCGAGGCGTTCGGCCGCGTTCGGGCCTTCCCAGGTGCGGGTTTCCACGGCGTTGCTCATTACTTGGCTCCCGTCACGGCGGCCGCGCGGGCGGCGTCGATGGAGCAGGCTGCCCCGTCGTAGGCTTCCTCGGCCGGGGCGTCGGCCACCCGCTGCGAGGCAGTCAGGGCTTGATCCAGGTCCCAGAGGATGTCATCGATGTCTTCCAGTCCCACCGAGAAGCGGATCAGGTCCTCGGGAACGCCTGCCGCAACCAGCTGGTCGGCGGAGAGCTGCTGGTGCGTGGTGGAAGCCGGGTGCAGCACCAAGGTGCGCACGTCCCCGACGTTGGCCAGGTGGCTGGCCAGCTGCAATGCCTCGATGAAGGCACTGCCGGCGGCACGGCCGCCCTTGACGCCGAAGCTGAACACGGAGCCGACGCCCAGGGGCAACAGCTCCT
>NZ_JBIXLM010000042.1:0-37212 GCF_045798545.1 Paeniglutamicibacter sp. ORCA_105
CCCCCCCCCCCCCCCCCCCCCCCCCCCCCCCCCCCCCCCCCCCCCCCCCCCCCCCCCCCCCCCCCCCCCCCCCCCCCCCCCCCCCCCCCCCCCCCCCCCCCCCCCCCGCCGACCGCTCGGTACCCCGAAAAGCCCATCATTGCGCGCAGCCAAGTTACCAACGGGTCGAGCCCTGTATGCGGGTTGTCGTCATCCCCGACGGTAAAAACCGGTACTTCACCACGCATATTCCTGGGCAGCAGGCGAAGAATGCGATCGGTATCTCCCATTCCGGTCAGCAGCAGCGCCACGGGCCGGAACCCGAAGACGGCGTTGACCAGTGCCAGACCATGCATGCGTGAGAAATGCAGCGGACCTACCAATACCACTCCGTCAAAGTAGATGAGCTCATGTGCGGAGGAGCTGGCGACCTTGAGGATTTCGCTTCGTATCTCGCGGGAGTGGAGCTTCTCGGCCAGTTCAGCGGCGCGCAACTTGGCCAGAGCATCACGTTGGTAGTAAACGATTGCAACGCGATCCATGGGAATCCCTCATTCCTGCGACGAATGCCTTCCACGGGCGGGAAACCTGCGGATCATTCTTCTTCACGCTATTCCTGGATCCCGAAAATTGGCTGGGAGACCTGTTTCGCGCACAGGACCAAGACGTTACCTTTGGCGGATGTTTTCAGGGTTATCTGAACGATTCGGGAACGAGTTGGCACAACAGTTGCCACGGCAAACATGCAACCCCATACTTTCCCCAAGAGCCTTCTTGGGGAAGCAAAATCAGAGAGATCATTGGGATGCTGTGGCATTGGGGAAAAAACAATCTTGTTCGAAGTGCGTGCGGAATCTTCGTGGCCGTGGGACTGGTCATTTCGTCGGCACCGACGTTGGCAGCCGAAGCGCGCCAAACGCCCGCAGTCCAAGGCGCGATTCAGGTCGAGGGCGCAGCTTCGACTTCGGTCATGGTGGCAACGGCTTTGCCTGCCAAGGTCAAGACCACGGCCAACCTCAACCTGCGAACGGGGTCGAGCACCGCCCATAGGAGACTTGTGACTATTCCCCGGGGCACCACCGTCAAGGTGACAGCGCGGGCAGCCAACGGTTGGTACAAGGTCGGCTACGCGGGACGGACGGGTTGGATCAGTAACAAATACGTGAGCATTGTGGGCTCCGCAGCACCAGCTCCTGGCCGACTGCCTGCCACGGTGCGGACCACGGCAGGGCTCAACCTACGCACCGGACCGAGCACGGCCTATGCGGTTCTGGTGACCATTCCACGGGGCACCACCGTTAAGGTGTCGGCCCGTGCCTCCAACGGATGGTACAAAGTCGGCTACGCGGGACGCACGGGCTGGGTCAGCAACACCTATGTAACCACCAGCACGGGCTCCGGCTCTTCGCCTTCGGCGCCCCGGGCTCCACAATCCACGGGTCCGAACCGCACCTCGCGCGTGGTCTTGACCTTCGACGACTGCCCGCGCACGCTCAGCTCCTTCACTGCCACCATCAAGTACGCCGCTGACCACAACATGGGTCTGGTTATTGCCCCCACTGGCAATTGCCTTTCATCCTTCAGGGCCCGTTATGGGGTGGATCTGGCTGCCTTGGCCCGCGCCAAGGGTCAGTGGGTCATCAACCATTCGGTGAGCCACCCCGACTTGAGGCGCCTGAGCTGTGCGGCTGCTGCCGCCCAGCTCGGCGGCTCCGGGGTACACACCAACTTTGGCCGCCCGCCATTTGGCGCCATTGATGCCAGTGTGCGGTGCGCCTACGATCGGGTGGGCATGGCCATTTGGACGTGGTCGCGCGACACCCTGGACTGGAGTGTGAAATCCAAGTCCATCACCGTGGCGCGGGCCTCTGCCGCCCGGCCCGGCGACACCGTCCTGATGCATATGCAGTGGCAGGGATTCGCGCCTGACTCGCTACGGCAAATCAAGGCAAATCTTGCCAAGCGCGGCGTCGGGGTCTGCCGCGCCTACCACGGGTCCGACGGCGTCGGTGCGGTTGCCCGGACCCCGGTGAGGCTGCCCGCCTCGCTGCCTTGCTAATACGGAAATAAGGCGACGTGGCAGGGGCATTCGGTCACAGGGCCCGTGCCCCGGGCCCAGGCACCACGGCGAAAATTTCCGGGGTGAGGTAACCTGCCTCGGCAAATGCGCTGTGCACAGCGTCGGCCACGACTGCGGAGCGCGAGGCATCCAACAGCGCGATCGCCGATCCGCCGAAACCGCCGCCGGTCATGCGTGCGCCAATGGCGCCTGCGGCCACGGCGGTGTCGACAGCCAGGTCCAACTCAGCGCAGGAGATTCCGAAGTCATCGCGCATCGAGGTGTGGCTGGCGAGCAGGAGGTCGCCGATGGCTGCAGGCCCCCGGCGTTCGAGCAGTTCGACGGTGTCCAGCACCCGCTGGTTCTCGGTGACGATGTGCTTGACCCGGCGGTAGATCTCCGGGGCCAGGGTGTCCTGTGCCTCGACCAGGCGGTCGATGCCGACATCGCGCAGGGCTGTCACGCCCAATTCCGTGGCGCCACGCGTGCAGGCGAGCACCAGTTCCTTGTAACCGCCCGAATCGTGCGAATGGCTGACCCTGGTGTCAATGACCAGGACCTGCAGGCCGTTGGCTGCCAGCGGCAGGTCGACCGGGCGGGATTCCCTGGTGCGGCAGTCCAGGAACAGGGCATGGTCGGAGGTGCTCAGCAGCGAGGCCGACTGGTCAAGGATGCCGGTGGGTGCCCCGACGAAGTCGTTTTCCGCCAACTGGCAGATCAGCACGAGCTCCTCGCGGGAAAGGCCCAGGCCCAAGTGCTCATTCAGGCCCAGCGCCACGGCGCATTCGATGGCTGCAGAGGAAGACAGACCCGCCCCGACCGGCACCGTCGAATCGAGCAGGATGTCCGCGCCGGGCAGGGCAAAGCCTCGTTGTTCCATGGCCCAGAACACGCCCGCAACGTAGCGGGCCCAAGGGGCAACCAGCGCGGGAGCCAGACCGGTTGATTCGGCCTCGACCACCTGCCCGCCGCGCGTCGAGGCAATGCGCAGCAGCCGCCCGGATTCCGCGGGGCGGATCCTCAGTCCGATTCTTGCCACCCTGTCGATGGCGAAGGGCAGGACGTACCCCTCGTTGTAGTCGGTGTGCTCGCCAATGAGGTTCACCCGCCCAGGCGCGGCGAAGCACGCCTCGGGGGCAAGGCCGTAAAGGGCGGTGAAGGCGTCGGCCAGGCCGGTCCTGGCATGGTCTTTCACTGGGCGGGGGTGAGGGATTGGAGGCGCTCGGTTGCCGCACGCAGTGCTTTTGCGCTCGCCTCGGGGGTGATGTCCCCGATGAAGGCTCCCATGGCTGCCTCCGATCCGGCAAGATACTTGAGCTTGTTTTCGGCCCGCCTCGGCGAAGTCAACTGCAGGTGCAACCAGGCCTCGGCGCGGTGCTCGTGGTTTCGCGGGGCCTGGAACCAGCCGGCGATGTAGGGAGTGGGGGTGGGATAAAGCGCATCGACAGTGCAGAGCAGACGGTGGTACATCGCCGCCAGCTCGTCGCGTTCGGCTTCCGTCAGCTCGCTGAGGTCGGCTACTTGGCGGTGCGGCACCAAGTGCACTTCGACCGGCATGCGGGAGGCATAGGGGACGAACGAGGTGAAGTGGGTGCCGCGTTCCAGGATGCGCCGCCCGTCGGCGATCTCGAAGTCCAGGATGTCGGCCATGATGTTGTTGCCGGTGCGTGCGCGGTGTGCGGCTGCCCGCGCCAGGTGGTTTTCGGTGCGCGGGGTGGCGTATGGGTAGGCGTAGAGCTGCCCGTGTGGATGGTGCAGCGTCACCCCGATATCGGCGCCGCGGTTCTCAAAGGGAAATACCTGCTCGACGCCCTCGAGCCGGCCCAGTTCCTGCGTGCGGTGGGCCCAGGCCTCGATCACGGTGCGGATGCGGCGTTCACCGAGGGAAGCCAGCGAATCGGTGTGTCCGGGGCCGAAGGAAATGACCTCGCAGCGTCCGTGGGACGGGCGGGCCGCGCCGAGCTCGACGGGAGAGTCCACTGCGTGCTGTTCGGGCCCGAAGGAAGGAAATCGGTTTTCAAAGACCACGACGTCGTACGTGTCGGCCGGGATTTCACTGGCCATGTCTGTGCGCGTGGGACACAACGGGCATTGACTCGCTGCGGGCAGGTGCGTGCGTGTTTGGCGGTGCGCGGCAAAGGAAATCCATTCCCCGCTCAGGGCGTCGTAGCGCAACTGCGACGTCGTCGGACGAGCCGGCAACTCGCGGGTGTCGGAAGAGGGCAGGAAGCCGCTGGGGACGCGGCCTCCGTCGAAGAAATAGAGGATTTCCCTCCCGTCGGCAAGCTCGGTGCGAACGGGGGTGGCCTGTAACGGCTGCTGTTCCACGGCGTCTCCTGGGTGATATGTCAATGCACGCAATTCAAACAAATTCGATCATATTCTATCGGAAAACAACGTTCGGTGAAAGGCCTGAGGATTCCCCTGCGGCGATACCTGCTGGTCAGACTGCGAGACGCGCCGGGCCGCCGTGGATACTTCAGGGCGTCGTGGCGGACATGTTTCGCGCAAGTTCGAACATAATGACACGTTTCGTGTTCGTTTTTCGCTACGATGAAAGCCAACCACACGCCCGACGAACGGATCGCCATGACAGAGATGCTGGCAAGTGCCAGGCAGCAGCGCATCCTCGACGCCCTGCGCGAGCGCGAGCAGGTGCGCGTCACCGCCTTGGCCTCCGAGCTCGGTGTTTCGGAGATGACGGTGCGACGCGACCTGAATACGTTGGCCTCCCGAGGTGCGTTGGTCAAGGTGCACGGCGGAGCCACGCTGGATGCCGCCCCCACCAGCAACGAGCCGGGATTCACGCACAAGCTGGCCTTGGAGTCCGGTGAAAAGCAGGCCATTGCCCAGGCTGCGGTCCAGCTGATCAAGCCGGGCATGTCCATTGCGTTGAACTCCGGAACCACCACCTTTGCACTCGCCGCCCAATGCACGGGCATCAAGGACCTGACCGTGGTGACGAACTCCCCGCGCATCGCAGAGGTTTTCTATGCGGCGGCGAACCCCAGCCAGAACATCATCCTGACCGGCGGGACCCGCACCGTCTCGGACGCACTGGTGGGACCTCTGGCGCTCTCGGCCCTGGGCCAGCTGCACGTGGACCTGCTCTTCCTGGGCGTGCACGGCATGACGGCCGAGGACGGGTTCACGACACCCAACATGCTTGAGGCCCAGACCAACCAGGCTTTCATCAAGGCGGCGGCACGGCAGATCATCGTGGCCGACCACACCAAGTGGGGAGTGACTGGACTGTGCCAGATCGTCCCGCTGTCCCAGGTCGATGCCCTGATCACCGGATCCCGGCTGGACGAGGAAGCCCGGGAAATCCTGGGCACGGCCCTCGATACACTGATCCTGGCCTGAAGCGGGGGAGGGCAGGCGGCCCCCCTAGAAAAGGGTAGCCTCGGCCTCGGGCAGGATGCCTTCGTGGCGCAACAGGAACTCCTTGGCGCCCAGCCCACCGGCATAGCCGGTCAATGAGCCATCGGCACCGATGACCCGGTGGCAGGGGACCACGATCGCAATCGGGTTGCGCCCATTGGCGGTTCCCACGGCGCGTGTCAGCTTTTCATCCCCCAGTTCCAGGGCCAGCTGACCATAGCTGCGGGTGGCACCGAAGGGGATCCGGGTAAGGTGCGCCCAGACCCGCTGCTGGAACTCGGTTCCCTGCGCATCCAGTGGCACCTCGAACGACGTCCTGGTCCCGGCAAAGTATTCGGCCAACTGGCCGGCGCAAAGGGCGATGCCCGGATCATCGGCCACGGAGGCCAGTCGCTCGCCCAACACCCCGGGGTCCAGGGGGTGGGGGTGGTTTTCCATGTAGATGCCGGTGATCCCGTGACCGGAGGCCACGATCCGCAGTCCTCCAATGGGGGAGTCCATCACGCCATGGCGCAGCACGCGTCCGCTAGTCAAGGATCTGCCCCAGCGCTGCCTCGAATTCGGGGAACTCGAACTCGAACCCGGCCTCGGCGAGCACGGTGGAGGTCACGTGCCGTCCGGTGGTGCCCAGCGCCGGGTCGGTGTTCAACACCACGGCGCCCGCTGCCAGCACCGGGCGCGGGGTCGGCAGCGAAAACCTGCGCAGCGGCCGCGGTGCGATCTTGGCCCGCAGCGCCTCCATCATCTCCCGGTTGCGCACCGGGTGCGGTGCCGCCAGATGGATGACGCCGCCGGGCAGCGAGAGGTTCTCCTCCAACCCCAGGGCCGCGCGAAGGACGCGCAGCCAGTCGGCCAGGTGGATCCAGCTGACCCATTGTTCCCCGCCGGCAACCGGGCCGCCCAGGCCGACGCCGGCCAGCAGCGATAATCGGTCAACCAGCGGGCTTTCCTGCTCGAAGACCAGGGAGGTGCGCAGGATGTTCAACCGTTCGGCGTTGGCCCCGGCGGCTGCCTCTTCCCAGGGCCGGGCCACCCCGGTCATCTGGGGCAGGGCCCGGGCGCCGGTGGGCAGCGCCGATTCCTCGGTGAGCCGTTGCTCCCCGGCGTCGGCGAAGATCGCGGTGGTGCTCGATTGCAGGAATGCCGCCAGCGGGGCGGGTGCCGCACGTGAGGCGTCCACCAGGGCGCGGGTGGAATCGACGCGGGAGTTGCGCAGCAGGGCAACGTTGGATTCGGTGGGCGGCAGGTCCACCAATTCCCCGGCCAGGTTCAACACCGCGGTGTTGCGCCCCGCGCGGTACAGGCTGGTGGACCATGGGCCCTGGGTCTTCCCGTCCCACCGGACCTGGGTGTACGGGCTGTCGGGACGAACGCTGCGGGTGAGGACGACGACCTCGTGGCCGCGGCAGAAAAGGTCGGCCGCGGCGCGGGCGCCCAGGAACCCGTGGCCCCCGGCAATCACGATGCGCAGTTGCTGCGTTGCCGTCCCGCCGGCAAGGGTGTAGAGGCGGGCACAGTTTTCGGCGAAGTTCGAGGCGATCGGCCGGGCGGCCGTCCGTTCGAAAACCGCTGACGCGGCCCCGGAGACCGACACCCGCTGGGTGACTTCGGTGCCACCCTTGACCTTGCGCAGGGACCAACTCACCATCAGGTGGCCGCCGGGCTGGGGCTGGCGCCAGGTGATGGAGGTGCCCTCCCCGACGCTGGTAACCACGGCGGGAGGTGCGGTGGCCGAATGGACCTTGCCGATGAGCTTGCCCGCTGGGATCAGGTCCAGCAAGGTCCCGGCACTTGCCGGCACCTCGTGTGGCCGCAGGCGCGCGATGGCCCGGTGCCATTCGGGAACCCGGGCCGGATCGCGCAGCACCTCCCACAGGGCCGCGGGTGAAAGTGCGAGGAAATGGGTTTGCGTCCGCTGCCATGCCATGGTCCCAGCTTAGCCACCCTTGCGGTGCGGCCACTACTGCGGCGGTGCCTGTCGGGAAGGGTATCGGCTGACGGACGGCGGCATGTTCAGCCGGGTTCGACGGATGTTGGCGCGAGGAGCATCTGCAGCCGATCCCTAGTCGGCGTTCCGGGCACCGGCGCGTACATCACCAGGTGGAGTTCCGGGGCGTCCGAGGGCACCAACCGGTGCTGCTCAAAGACCAGCTCACCGGCGGCCGGATGCAGGAATACGCGCTGCCTGGAGGCAAAGCGCTCCACGCCGCGGTCGGCCCAGAGCTTGGCGAACTGCCCGCTGGCTTCGGAGAGCCGCTTGATGAGGGTCGTGTGGGCAGCGGAGCCGAGTCGGGCGCCTGCCTCGGCACGGAACTCGGCCACAAAATGCCGTGAGGTTTCTTCCCAGTCGGGCAGCATCTTGCGCAAGTGCAGGTCGGTGAAGATCAGCCAGAGCAGGTTGCGCTCCGCCGGGTCCACGGCGGCAATGCGCGCGTAGAGACCCTCGTAGGCACGGTTCCAGCCGGCAATGCCCCAGTCCGGGGCAACCACGAATGCCGGAAAATCGAAGGTTTCGAGCAGCCGCTGCAGGTGCTCGGGTGCCTGCTCGACGGTGCTGACCTCGGTCGCGGGAACGGCTGTGTATCCGCCCAGGGCCAGCACATAGGAAGTTTCGGCGGCAGTCAGGGCAAGCACCCGGGCGATGGATTCAAGTACCTGGCGGGAGGCATTGATTTCCCTGCCCTGCTCCAGCCAGGTGTACCAGGTGACGCTGACCGCGGCGAAGGCGGCAATCTCCTCCCGGCGCAGTCCCAGCGTGCGGTTGCGCCCGATCGGCGGCAGCCCCAGCTCCGCACGGACGAGGTTGCCGCGCCGATCCCGCAGGAACTGCCCCAGTTCCTGTCTTCTTCCATCACTCATGGGACCTAAATCTATCACTGCCACTACTAGTATTAGCACCGTCTTCCACCGCAACCGCGTTGCTGGTTGACTGGTTCAATGCCTGAATTACGTTCACGAACAGTCACCCACGGCCGCAACATGGTCGGCGCACGCGCCCTGCTCCGCGCCGCCGGCGTCAAGGGCTCCGATTTCGGTAAGCCGATCATCGCCGTGGCGAACAGCTTTACCGAATTCGTCCCCGGCCACACCCACCTACAGCCGGTGGGCCGCATCGTCTCCGACGCCATCATCGAGGCCGGCGGAATCCCGCGCGAGTTCAACACCATTGCCGTGGACGACGGGATCGCCATGGGCCACGGTGGCATGCTGTACTCGCTGCCCAGCCGCGACCTGATCGCCGACTCCGTGGAGTACATGGTCAACGCGCACTGCGCCGATGCCCTGATCTGCATCTCCAACTGCGACAAGATCACCCCCGGCATGATGATGGCCGCCATGCGCCTGAACATCCCCACCGTGTTTGTCAGCGGCGGGCCGATGGAGGGCGGCACCGCCATCCTGGTGGACGGCACCGTGCGCAAGCGCCTGAACCTGATTTCCGCCATCGCCGACGCAGTCAACGACTCCGTCTCGGACGAGGACCTGCTGAGCATCGAGGAAGCCGCCTGCCCCACCTGCGGGTCCTGCTCGGGAATGTTCACCGCCAACTCGATGAACTGCCTCACCGAGGCGCTCGGCCTGTCGCTGCCGGGCAACGGCACCACGCTGGCCACGCACACCGCCCGCAAGGACCTGTACGAGGACGCCGGCCGCGCCATCGTGGACATCACGAAGTCCTACTACTTCGACGACGACGAGTCCGTGCTCCCGCGCGCCATCGCCGGCCGCCCCGCGTTCGAGAACGCCATGACCATGGACATCGCCATGGGCGGCTCCTCCAACACCATCCTGCACCTGCTGGCCGCGGCGCAGGAGGCGGAGCTGGATTTCACCCTCGATGACATCGACGAGATCTCCCGCCGCACCCCCTGCCTGACCAAGGTCGCCCCCAACGGCGAATACCTGGTCGAGGATGTCCACCGCGCCGGCGGCATCCCCGCCATCCTGGGCGAGCTGGACCGCGGCGGGCGGTTGAACCACAACGTCCGCTCCGTGCACAGCACCGACCTGCGCTCCTGGCTGGACGACTGGGACATCCGCGGAGGCAAGGCCACCGAGACCGCCCTGGAGCTCTTCCACGCGGCCCCCGGCTGCGTGCGCTCCGCCGAGGCCTTCTCCCAGTCCGAGCGCTGGGACACCCTGGACCTGGACGCCAAGAACGGCTGCATCCACTCGATGGAACACGCCCACTCCGTCGAGGGCGGCCTTGCCGTGCTGCGCGGGAACATCTCCCTGGACGGCGCCGTGGTGAAGACCGCCGGCGTTGACGAATCGATCTTCAAGTTCTCCGGCCCGGCGGTCGTCTTCGAATCCCAGGACGATGCCGTCACCGCGATCCTGAGCAAGGAGATCGTCGCCGGCGACGTCGTCGTGATCCGCTACGAGGGTCCGCGCGGCGGGCCGGGCATGCAGGAAATGCTCTACCCCACCTCGTTCCTCAAGGGACTGGGCCTGGGCGCGAAGTGCGCGCTGATCACCGACGGGCGCTTCTCCGGGGGAACCTCCGGACTGTCGATCGGCCACATCTCGCCCGAGGCCGCTGCCGGCGGCGCTATCGCATTGGTGGAGAACGGGGACACCATCTCCATCGACATCCCGGCCCGCTCCATCACGCTGGAAGTCAGCGAGGACGAGCTCGCCCGGCGCCGCGCGGTGCTGGAATCCACCATCGGCTACCAGCCGCGGGACCGCGACCGCGTGGTCTCCCCGGCGCTGCGGGCCTACGCGGCCTTCGCACAGTCGGCGGACAAGGGCGCGGTGCGCCACGTGCCGCAGATCGTGCAGAAGCAGGCAGTCCTCTCCTAGGCAAGCAGGCAGGTAAGCGAGGCCGGACCCCAAGCGGGGTCCGGCCTCGCTTGTCTACGCCCGGGTGACGAACTCGGCCAGGGCCGCGAGTTGCGTGGAACGCACGGCCGGATCCAGGTACATCATGTGCCCGGCAGCGTGGTAATGGTGCGTGAAGCGGGTCCGCGCCGCGGCCGGGACCTCCAGGTGCGCCCACACGTACTCGGCGGCGAAGTGCGGGGTGGCCCCGTCGTGGTAGCCGTAGTCGACGTGCACGCGCAGCTCGGGGATGTCGATGAGCAGCCGCTCCAGGTCCCGGGTCACGTCGATCGGCTTGCCCTCGAACCCGCCGTAGCTCCAGGGGTGCACCCGTCCGGTGAGCACTTCGTAGGGCAGGTCGGATTCGTAGCCCAGCTCCGCGCGCACATAGTGGTTGATGGCCGCGGCATAGGCGGGGGTGATGGCACGCAGCGACGGGTCGTCCCAGGTGTGTGATTCCTGCAGGCGCGGGGGCACCCCTGTGAAACGCCCGTCGATGCGCCCGACCATCAGCCCGCGCTCGCGCAGCAGCTCGGTGGCGAACTCCATGTACTCCCAGCGCAGGTTGGTGCGGCGGATGAAGGCCTCGGAGAGCGTGGTGAGTTCGGCCAGGTGCTTGACCACGGAGTCGTACTTGCGCTTGGAGAGCCGGTTGCCCAAGTGCAGCGCCACCACGTAGTCGCCCGAGGCATAGTCCTCGGCGTCCCGCACGACCTCCTGAAGCGGGCGGTTTCCGTGACGCCCGTGGTAGTGCGCGATGGCCGCGTAGGTGGGCAGATGCAGGGCGTAGGGGGTGTCGTTGCCCGGGGCGAAGTCCAGGGTGGAGAGGTTCAGCACCGTGGAGATCAATCCCAGTCCGTTCACCGCCAGGCCGTGGGCCTCCTGCAGGCGACGGGCCACCGCCACGGCGCGCATCGTGCCGTAGGACTCGCCGATGAGGTACTTGGGGGAGAGCCAGCGCTGGTTGCGGGTGATCCAGAGACGGATGACCTCGGCGACCAGGTCGCGGTCGGACTCGAAGGCGTGGAACTCGTCAATCGTGCCGCCGGAGACCACGCGCGAGAAACCGGTGTTCACCGGATCGATCATCACCACGTCCGCGTGCTCGAGCAAGGACTCCGGGTTGTCGATGACGCCGTAGGGCGCGGCGGCCATGCTGCCCACGTCTCCGGAATCGACGATGCGCGGACCCAACAGGCCCATGTGCAGCCACAGGCTGGCCGAACCGGGGCCGCCGTTGAAGGCGAACACCACCGGCCGGCGGTTGGCCGCGGGCGGGCCTGCCGGCTTCTTGGCGCGGGACTTGGCCGCCTGCCCGGCAACGGGTGCCTCCTCGGTGTCCGCGGTGTAGGACACCAGGAAGATCTCCGCCTTGGCGTTGAATCCGTCGGTCTTCCCCTCGGCGTCCTCCTCCTTGCGCAGCACCATGCGCCCGGTGGTGCTGGTGTAGCGCAGGCCGGAGGCCGTGCGATGGCTCCGGGTGACAAAGTCGTCCACGACATCGGGCTTGGGCGTGGTTTCGGGCGCGGCAGGGGAGGTTGCGGAAGCTTCAGGCATGCCAAGATCCTACCCGCGACGGTCCGTCGATTCGCGGTGGCCACAGCAAAGAGGCGGCGGATCGGCCGGTCGCCTCGGATTTCGCGCCCTGATCAACCGCACCCAGGTTGGTTGTGGTGCCTGCCCCCTAGGCCTGCGGGGCGTTCCCGTACGGGTTCGACGGGGGAGCTGTCGGGCCGCCCGGGTAGGTATCGCCGGACTGCGGCGAGGTGCCGGGTACATTGCCACCGGCCAGACGCACCAGTTCGCCGGTGTTCTGGGCGGTGCGGATCGTGGCGATCAGCGATTCCAGGCCCATGCGTGCCAGGGCCAGGTAGATCAGGACCACGAGCGGCCCGACGATGATCAGGGCGAAGAACCCGAAGGCAACCTGTCTGGTGGCAAAGGCGGAGATCACGATGCCCAGATACAGGATGGCTAGCCCGATGGTGATCAGGATGTAGACGACCTTGACGAGCTTCGGGGTGACGAAGCTGTCGAAGTTGAAATCAAAAAGTGCCTTCACGGGTGAGGCTCCCTCTCTTTGTACAAGCGATTGAATATACGTCGCTCCTAGTCAAACACAGCGGACCCCCTCACCGATACCGATGAGGGGGTCCGTGTCGAAGCATATGGCGATGGCTACGAAACCACGTAAGGAGCGTTCTCCTCGACTTCATTTTCCATTGCGGTGAATTCTTCCTCGATGGTCGCATTGTGCTTGTAGGTGGCACGCGAAACCAGCACGGCGACGACGAGGTTCAGCACGAAGCCCGGAACGATTTCGTACATGGCAGAGGAGAGCACGTCGATGTTGCCCCAGACGAAGACCGTGACGGCGCCGGTGAGCATGCCTGCAAGCGCTCCGGTGGAGGTGAGCTTGCGCCAGTAGAGGCTCAACAGCACGATCGGGCCGAACGCGGCGCCGAATCCTGCCCAGGCGAACGACACCAAATCCAGGATGCTGGACTCCCGGTTCAGGGCCAGTGCCGCGGCGACGATTGCCACGACGAGCACGCCGGAGCGGCCGAGCATGACCTCGCGCTGGGGGCTGAGCTTCTTGCCGGCGATGTTGTACAGGTCCTCGACCAGGGCCGAGGAGCACACGATCAGCTGCGAGGACATGGTCGACATGATGGCCGCCAAAACAGCCGCGAGCACCAGGCCGGCAACGAAGGGGTGGAAGAAGATCTGGCTCAGCAGCAGGAAGACGGTCTCGGGATCGGTGATTTCCTTCTCCGGGCTGCCGGCGAAGTACGCCATGCCGACCAACGCGGTGACGATGGCGCCGATCGCGGTGAGCACCATCCAGCCGATACCGATGCGACGGGCGGTCTTGGCCTCGGACGGGGAGCGCAGGGCCATGAAGCGCACGATGATGTGAGGCTGGCCGAAGTAGCCCAGGCCCCAGGCCGCGGTGGAGAAGATGGCCACTGCCGCCAGGAACCCGTTGGTGGTATTGAAGCTGGAGAACAGGTTCAGCGCCTCGGGGTTCACGTCCTTGATCTTGGAGCCGAGGTCCCCGATGTTGCCCATCTGGAAGATCGCGACAATCGGGACGGCAATCAGTGCGGCGAACATGAGCAGGCCCTGGGCCACGTCGGTAAGGGTTGCACCGAGGAATCCGCCGAAGAGCGTGTAGAGCAGGGTGACACCGGCGACCACGAACAGGCCGGTGAAGTAGTTCCAGCCGAAGGAGGACTCAAAGAACTTGCCCGCTGCCACCATGCCGGAGGAGACATAGAAGGTGAAGAACGCCAGGATGATGACCGATGCGGCGATGCGCAGGAAGTGGCTGTTGTCCTTCAGCCGCTTCTCAAAGAAGCTCGGGATGGTGATCGCGTTCTGCGCCACGGCGGTGTAGGAACGCAGCCGCGGGGCCACGAACTTCCAGTTCAACCAGGCGCCGATGGTCAGGCCGATGGCGATCCAGGCCTCGATGAGCCCGTTGAGGTAGATCGCGCCGGGCAGGCCCATCAGGAGCCAGCCGGACATGTCCGAGGCACCTGCGGACAATGCCGCGACTCCCGGCTTGAGCCCGCGGCCGGCGAGCATGTAATCGTCGATGTCGTTGGTGCGCTTGAACGCAAAGTAGCCGATGCCGAGCATTGCTGCGAGATACACCGCAATGGCTATCAGCTGGAATGTTGAGTCGGACATGTTGTGGACCTCATGAAGGTTGGGCGAGCCGGGGAAGAGTGATCCTCGGCGTGTTTTGCTGCCAGGGGCATGGTTGCACTGCCCCGTGGCACGTGCCGTTCGTTCGCAACCGACCTCGAGTATGACAGGAAAATCCGTGGTCATGTGGCCGCTCTCACCACGGCGTTACCTTTTTGTGACCTAAATTACTGCCTCCGGTCCGACGTCCGTCGGCGCCGGAAGGGTGGCTGCCTGGGCATGCAGGGCGTTGCGGACCGCGACCAGGCCAGGGTGCTGGGTCGATGAATGGCGCACGGAGGTGAAGATGGTGCGTTGCGGTGCCCCGGGCAGATCGACGATGCGCAACTCGCGCTTGCGCGCGGCCCAGACCAGGTCCGGAAGCAGTGCCACTGCGTTGCCGGATTCGACCAGCCTGACGTGTGCCTGAAGATCGGCGGTCTCGTAGCGCACGTCGGGTTCGAAGCCGGCCATGCGGCAGGCCTGTTCGGCCCAGTGTCGCGAGGCGGCGCCGCGCGGTTCCATGACCCAGGGCAGGCCGGCGGCGGCCTCGATGGAGGTGACGTGGTGGAACTCGGCGGGCATTGCCTCGTCCCGCGCGGGCAGGGCCAGGCGGATGGCATCGTGGGCCAGGGTCTTGCGGTCCAGGGTGGCGTAGTGCGGGGCCGCGTGCCCGGGGTACTGTTCCGCGATGACCAGGTCGAAATCCCTCGCCCACGTCTCATGAAGCGCGGTTTCCGGTTCGTGCTGCACCATCTCCACCCGCAGGTGGGGGAAGTCCTGGCGCAGTTCGCGCAGCACCGAGGGCATCAGTGAAAGCACTGCCGTCTGGAACACCGCCAGGCGCACCGTGCCTGCCACTGCCTGCTGGGTCGAGGCGAGGTCGGCTTCGGCCCGCTCCATGGAATCAAGCAGCTCGTCGGTGTGGGCTACCAAGACCTCGGCCTGCGGGGTCAGTTGGAGGCGCCGCCCGACCTTTCGCAGCAGCTTCACGCCGGTCTCGTTTTCCAGCAGGGAGAGCTGCTGGGAGATGGATGATGGGCTGTAGCTCAGTGCGTCCGAGACCTCGGCGATGGTGCCGCGGATGCTCAGCTCGCGCAGCAGCCGCAGGCGGCGAATTTCCAGCATGGTCGGCTCCTTGTGGTGCCCGGCGATCCCCTTGGATCACGGTGGTTGGTGAACCCTCAGAATACATTGGGAAAGCCGAAGTAAAATCTTCGGGTTTGTTCACTTTTGCTGAAGGGATGAATCGGGTCATACTGTCTGGTGAACCCACCTATCAATGCGACACCATTCGTGTGCAAGATGGGTAGTGGTAGCTCCCCAGCCCCCTTTCTTCCCAAGGAGAAGCAGCCGTGTCCCAATCGACTTCGCACGTGCGTGTAGTCCCACCGGCCCTCGCCGCCGATGGCACCCCCCTGGTCCGCCCACAGGACCTTGCCGACGAGACCATCAAGCTGGTGCGCCACTGGCTCACGGAGGGCTCGAAAGTCCCGGTGGATGCCTCAGCGGCACAGCTTGCCGGCGTATTGAAGGATCCCAACGGACTGGACTTCACTGTCGGCTTCGTTGACGGCGTGATCCGCCCCGAGGACCTGAAGGTGGCTGCCCGCAACCTCAAGTCCCTGGCCCCGAAGGTTCCCTCCTTCCTGCCCTGGTATATGAAGTCCGCGGTCGCCCTCGGCGGCACCATGGCCCCGATCATGCCGGGCATCGTCGTCCCGATCGCCCGCAAGGTGCTGCGCGAGATGGTCGGCCACCTGATCATCGACGCGACCGACGCCAAGCTCGGCGCCTCGATCTCCAAGATCAAGAAGGAAGGCATCGACCTCAACGTCAACCTCCTGGGCGAGGCCATCCTGGGCGAGGGCGAAGCCGCCCGCCGCCTCGAAGGCACCCACAAGCTGCTGGCCCGCGACGATGTCGACTACGTGTCCATCAAGGTTTCCTCCACCGTGGCCCCGCACAACCACTGGGCCTTCGATGAGGCCGTCGAGCACATCATCGAGAAGCTCATCCCGCTCTACCGCCTGGCCGCCACATCCGCGCCCAAGAAGAAGTTCATCAACCTGGACATGGAGGAGTACAAGGACCTGGACCTGACCATTGCGGTCTTCACCAAGATCCTTGACCGCGCCGAATTCCGCGACCTCGAAGCCGGCATCGTGCTGCAGGCCTACCTGCCCGACGCCCTCTCGGCCATGATCCATCTGCAGGAATGGTCCGCGAAGCGCGTGGGCGCCGGCGGAGCCCCGATCAAGGTCCGCGTCGTGAAGGGCGCCAACCTGCCGATGGAGCAGGTAGAAGCCAACCTGCACGGATGGCCGGTTGCCACCTGGAACACCAAGCAGGACTCGGACACCTCCTACAAGTCGGTGCTCGACTACGCCCTGCGCCCGGGGCACGTGGAGAACGTGCGCATCGGCATCGCCGGCCACAACCTCTTCGACGTCGCCTTGGCCTGGCTGCTGGCCCAGGGCCGCGGCGTCACCGCAGGCATCGAATTCGAGATGCTGCTGGGCATGGCCACCGGCCAGGCCGAGGCAGTGCGCAAGGACGTCGGACGCCTGCTGCTCTACACGCCGGTCGTTCACCCGGGCGAATTCGATGTTGCCATCGCCTACCTGATCCGCCGCCTCGAAGAGGGCGCCAGCCAGGAAAACTTCATGTCCGCGGTCTTCGAGCTGGACAAGAACGAGGCACTTTTCGAGCGCGAGAAGAACCGCTTCCTGGCCTCCCTGGCCGACCTGGATGACAGCATCCCGGCCCCGCACCGCATCCAGGACCGCAACGTGGTCGACGCCGCCGCCATCGAGGCCAAGCTTGCCGGGCTGGCCGACGGAACGCTCGATTTCGAGAACACCCCCGACACCGACCCCGACCTGCCGGGCAACCGTGCCTGGGGCCGGGAGATCGTCAACAAGATGGTCGGCTCGACCCTCGGCGTTGATGCGGTGGCCAAGGCCATGGTCCACACCGAGGACGAGCTGAACACGGTCGTGGAGACTGCTGTTTCGGCTTCCGAATCCTGGCAGGCCATGGGTGCCGCCGCACGCGCCGCCATCCTGCACCGCGCCGGTGCGGCACTGGAAGCACACCGCGCCGACCTGCTCGAGGTCATGGGCTCCGAATGCGGCAAGACCCTGGACCAGGGCGATCCCGAGGTCTCAGAGGCCATCGACTTCGCCCACTACTACGCCCAGCGCGGCCTGGAACTGTACACGATCGACGGTGCCACCTTCGTGCCCTCGAAGCTGACGGTTGTCACCCCGCCGTGGAACTTCCCCGTCGCCATCCCGGCAGGCTCCACCCTCTCGGCGCTTGCCGCCGGCTCCGCGGTCATCATCAAGCCCGCCGGCCAGGCAGCGCGCTCCGGTGCCGTCATGGTCGAGGCCCTGTGGGAAGCCGGCGTGCCGCGCGATGTCCTGCAGATGGTCCAGCTTTCCGAGCGCGACCTGGGCACCGAGCTCATCTCGCACCCGGCCGTTGACCGCCTGATCCTCACCGGCGGCTACGAGACCGCCCAGCTCTTCCGTTCCTTCCGCAAGGACCTGCCGCTGCTGGCCGAAACCAGCGGCAAGAACGCCGTCATCGTCACCCCGAATGCCGATCTGGACCTGGCGGCCAAGGATGTCGCCGCCTCGGCCTTCGGCCACGCCGGCCAGAAGTGCTCGGCCGCCTCGCTGGTGATCCTGGTGGGTTCGGCAGCGGACTCCAAGCGCTTCCACAACCAGCTGATCGATGACATCCGTTCGCTGAAGGTCGGCTACCCGCAGGACCCGCAGACCCAGATGGGCCCGGTCATCGAACCCGCACAGGGCAAGCTGCTGCGCGGCCTGACCACCCTGGGCGAGGGCGAGAAGTGGGTGCTCGAGCCCAAGAAGCTCGACGAGTCGGGCAAGCTGTGGAGCCCGGGCGTGCGCTCCGGGGTCAAGCGCGGTTCCGAGTACCACCTGACCGAGTACTTTGGCCCGATCCTCGGCGTGATGACGGCCGAGACCCTCGAAGAGGCAGTCTCCATCGTCAACGACATCGACTACGGCCTGACCTCGGGCCTGCACTCACTGGATTCGGGCGAGATGGCCTACTGGCTGGAGAACATCCAGGCCGGCAACCTCTACATCAACCGCGGCATCACCGGTGCCATCGTGCAGCGCCAGCCCTTCGGCGGCTGGAAGAAGTCGGCCATCGGTGCCGGCACCAAGGCCGGCGGACCGAACTATCTGGTGGGCATGGGCTCCTGGGAAGACGCCCCGGTTGCACAGACCGGCCAGCTTTCGGTGACCTCCACGGCACTGCTGACCGCGGCACGCGGAACCGACATCGCCGAGGCCGACCTTTCTTGGCTCGAGGGTGCACTTGCCTCCGATGCGACCGCATGGACGACTGAGTTCAACACCGCCAAGGACGTCTCCGGTCTGCACGCCGAGCGCAACGTGTTCCGCTACCGCGCCCTGCCGGTGACCGTCCGCTTCGAGAACGAGACCTCGGGCCATGGCATCGCCGAACTGCTCCGCGTTGTTGCCGCAGGCATCGCCGCCGGATCACGCGTCACCGTTTCCTCCGCAGTTGAGATTCCGGCCGCGATCCGCACCGTGTTCGCTGAGTCCTCCGCCACCGTGGTGGTCGAGGACGCACAGGCCTTCGGTGCCCGCGCCGCACGCCTGGCAGCCAAGTCCGGCCCGGACTCCGCGGCACGCATCCGCCTGATCGGTGGCTCTGTCATGGACGTTGCAGAGGCAACCGGCGGCAAACCCGATGTCGCCATCTACGGCAACAACGTGGTCTCCGCGGGACGCGTGGAAATGCTGACCTTCCTGCACGAGCAGGCAGTTTCCATCACCGCGCACCGCTTCGGTACCCCGAACAATCTGAGCGACTCGGTTATCTAGTAACCCGTACTCACAGCGAAGGCCCGCAAGGTTCCCCTCAATGGGAAATGCTGCGGGCCTTTTGCGTGATTCCGCCTAGTGTATGAGTCAACCATCAGAACCCTGATGCAGGATGCGGTTAGTCCTCGAGCTTGAGCGCCTTGCGCCAGGAGAGTGCCGATCCGGTTTGCATGATCGCCCGTCGGTAGATGCGTTCACCGAGCAGCACCATGGCCCAGGCCGCCGCAATGGCAATAGCCAGCGCGGCAACCGGCTCCCACACAGGCACGTCGCTGCTGAGCAACCGAATGGGCATGGCCACCGACGAAACCACGGGAATGTACGAGGCGAAGACCAGCAGTGAGCCCTTGGCGTACATGCCGGTGAAGAGCACTGCCACCAGCACCATGATGACCGGGCCGGTGGACTGTTGCAGGTCCTCGGTCCGCGAGGCCATCGCGCCCAGAGCCGCCCAGACGGCGGCGAGGATCAGGAAGCCGGCCAGGAAGAATGCCAGGAACCATCCCGACGTGGCAATGACGACCGAGATGAAAGGGATTTCCGTGGGCATCACGGTCAGTGCCAGCAGGCCAATGCCCACGAACAGGCACAGCTGACCCATGGCCAGGATCAGGTTGCCAAGGATCTTGCCGGCGAGCAGTTGGCGGATGGGGATTGCCGTGGCGAGGATTTCAACGACGCGGTTCTGCTTTTCCTCGACCACGGAGTTGGCGATCGGCAATCCGAAGATCATTGCCGACATGTAGAAGAGGAACGAGAAGATGAAGCCCATGACCATGGCCATCGAATTGCGTTCCTGATCGCCCTCCAGCAGTACTTGGGTCACGGCGGACCCAGCGGTCAACTCATCGAGGGTGACTCCCAGCTGGCCCGCATTGAAGTCCAGTGCCTGGGCTTCGGCAGCGTCGGCGAGCAGGGACTGGATGTTGCCCGGCACGTCGATGAGCCCGGTGAGGCTGTAGCCGTCCAGGGTGGGCGCGAGCACCAGATCCGCGTTCTTGGCGCGCAACGTCTCGAGTGCCGCGTCCCCGGAAGCCACCGGCTGGGCGGTCAGCTCGATCTTCTGGTCCTTGGAGATGGCCAGCTCGTTGGCCGAGGCCACAAGAGCCGCGGTCCTGCCGTTTTCGGCGAAGGCAATCGTCGATGTGGTGCTCTTGTCTCCCATGATGCCGGCGAACACCACGGAGCCCACAATGAGGGCGACGGTAATCAACGTGGTGATGATGAACGACTTGTCGCGGACCTTCACCGTGACCTCGCGCAGGGTCACGATTAGCCACGGTGCGCCCCGCTGTGCAGCAACGGGGGCGGCGGAGGACGCCTCGGAGGGCTTGGTTCGTAGGTCTGTGCTGCTCATCGGATGACCTCCCGGTAGATTTCTGCCAACGAGGGACGTTGCGGTGCGAATTCGGTGACCGTCCCGCGTTCCACGGCGGCGCGCAGGACGCGCTGGGCCGTGGCGTCGTCGGCGAACTCGACCAGCGCCCGCGGGCCAGCGACATCCAGGACGCTCACGCCGGGCAGTTCACGCAGCCACCCGGCATCGGGCGGGGTCACCACGACGTGTTTGGCGCTGGCGCGCGCCCGCAGCTCCGCAGCCGTTCCGGAGGCCACGATCCTGCCTCCTGCCAGCACCACCAGGTTGTCGCAGAGCTGATCGATCAAATCCAACTGGTGGCTGGAGAAGAGGATCGGTACCCCGGTGGCTGCGCGCTCGGCCAGCAGCGAGGTCATGGAATCCACCGCCAGCGGGTCCAGCCCGGAGAACGGTTCGTCCAGGACCAGCGCGGTGGGGTGGTGCATCAGCGATGCGGCGACCTGGACGCGTTGCTGGTTGCCCAGCGAGAGGGATTCGAGCTTGTCCTTGGTCCGGTCGGCAATGCCGAAGCGGTCCAGCAGGTCCAGGGCCTCGGTGCGGGCATCCCCGCGGCTCATGCCGTGCAGCTGTCCGAGGTATTGGAGCTGGTCCAGCACCTGCTGCTTGGGGTAGAGGCCGCGTTCCTCGGGCATGTAGCCGAAGCGCGCCCGGTCGGCATCGGCGATCTGCGTGCCGTTGAAGTACACCGACCCCGAGTGGGACTTCAGCACACCCATGATGATGCGCATGGTGGTGGTCTTCCCGGCACCGTTGGCCCCGACGAATCCCGTCATGCCGTTGGCCGGGACGGAGAACGAGACATCCTCTAGCACCGTCCGGTCTCCGAATCGCCGGGTGAGATTCCTTGCCTCTAACACGCTTGGGCAGTCCTTTGGTTGATGGGGCACCCGCCGTGCGGCGGGCCTGATCCTGTCTTCCAATCTATGCCGTGGCATGGGGCCCAAGGATCGTTCAAAGGAATGAAATTGTTGGCCGGCCTGTGCCTATGGCGCTCAGGCCTCCGTCGCAGGGATGAGCCCGACGCGGTAGGCAAAGACCACGGCCTGGACACGGTCCCGCAGACCCACCTTGGCCAGGATGTTGGAGAGGTGCGTCTTGACCGTGGCCTCCGAGACGAACAGGTTGCTCGCGATTTCCGCATTGGACAGACCGCCGGCTAACTTGACCAGCACCTCGCGTTCCCGCGCTGTCAGCTCATCGAGGACCCGTTGGTCGTGCGGATCCGGAACTTTTGCCGTGGACGGGGCCTCTGTCGGCGCGACCGCGGTGCCGCGCTGGATGATGCGCAACGTGACCTCGGGAGAGAGCAGCGCCTGACCGCCCGCCGCGGCATGGACGGCCTTGATGATCACTTCGGGTTCGGTGTTTTTCAGCAGGAATCCGCTGGCCCCGGCGTCGATCGCGGCAAAAAGGTAGTCGTCGCGGTCGAAGGTGGTCAGGACGACGACCTTGGCGTCCGTGCCTGCAGTGATCTGCGCTGTGGCGCCGACCCCGTCGAGCACCGGCATCTGGATGTCCATGAGCACCACGTCCGGCTGCAGCTCCAGCGCCGCAGCCACCGCTGCCCGCCCATCGGCCGCGGAGCCGACCACCTCAAGGTCCGTGTCGGTGCCGAGGATCAATTCCAGCGAGGACCGGATCAACGGCTGGTCGTCGCACACCAGGATGCGGATCCTGCTCATGGGGTTGCTCCTTCGGCGGCCTCGGCCACGGTGTTGGTGTTCAGGGATCGGAGCCGCGCGCGGGTGCGCCACCCGGCGGGGGAACGCGGGCCGATGTCCACCTGCCCATGGTGCAATTCGGCGCGTTCCCTGATGCCGCGCAGGCCAAAGCCGCTGCCGGCGGTCCCGGGCCGCGGGCTGCCGTCGTCGGTGACCTCGACCTCCGCCCATTCGCCGGTGTCGTCGCGGCCGCTGCGCAGGGACAGGACAGCGGTGCGGGCCGTGGAATGCTCGCGCACATTGGCCAGCGATTCGGCGGCGATCCGGTAGAGCGCCAGTCCGAGCCCGGCGCCGGCCTGCTCGAAAAACCCCTCGCGGTGCTCGACCTTGATCAGCTCGACCTTCACCCCGGCGCGGGCCGACTGCTCGGCCAGGACGGGAAGCTCCGCGAGCGAGGGCTCAGGGGTGCGCTGGGCGGAATCCTCGGGATCCGTTTCCCCGTGCCGCAGGACCCGCAGCAGCGAGCGGGTTTCGCCCACCGCCTGTCGGGCCGAATCCTCGATGCCATGCATCAGCTCAGCGGCACGCCCCGGATCCCGGGGCTGGACCATGCGGGCGGCCGCCGCCTGCACGCCGACCGCCGAGATGTGGTGGGCAACCACGTCGTGCAGTTCGCGGGCTATGCGCAGGCGCTCGTCGATGACAGCGCGGCGCGCCAGCTCCACGGCCTGCTCCTCGAGCTTGGCGGCCTGGTCCACGACGATCTCGTGCTGCCAGGCACTGCGCCAGGACATGAGTCCCAGGAACGTGGCCCCGCCGAAGTAGAACAGGTTGACCAGGAACGAATACCCGGCATAGGCAATCACCGGGTCGATGAAGCCCGAGGTTTCGATGGCCATCGGCAGGTCCAGCTCCTCGCCGAACACCAGCTTGGCGTTGGTGATCCCCACGACCAGCCAGACAAACATGGCAAGGATGACCCCGGTGAGCGCCAGGCGCAGGGCGCGCCTGTCACGCGCCCAGGTGACGGCCGAATAGAGCCCGACGAAGTAGGCGATCTGCGGTGCGAGCTGCATCATGACGGCCGGCATCCAGATCCCGAACCCCAGGAACATTGCCGAAAGCACCAGCATGGAACCAATCGGGAAACGCCGGCGAAGCGCCAAGGGGGCCGTCAGCGCGCACATGGCCAGATAACTCGGAATCCGGTCCGGGGCATCCTCGGCCGGGGCAAAACTGAGCATCATTTCCATGCCGAGCAGCGCCGCCGCCATGACGAGAAGCGTGACCCAGCCATCGCGCCGCAGCAGTTCACGGGAAGGCAGGGGGCGTTCGAATTCCTCGGGCGGAAAGTCGCCGGGCAGGAAGCGTTGGCGCAAGGCCAGGAATTTCATGGTTCGTCCTCGGGGCACATAGCCGGTCATCATCCCACCCATGAACCTATCGCATGGCGCTTCCGGCGCGGGCTCCCGATGCGGCGTGGCAGCCAAAATCCCTTGTCTGGAGCAGACAAATACGATTGGGTGGGGCCATGGCCACATTGATCGAAGACTACGCCCTGCTCTCGGACCAGCGCACCGCGGCGTTGGTCTCACTCCGCGGTTCGGTGGACTGGTTGTGTTTTCCCCGATTCGACTCGGGATCCGTCTTCGCCGCCTTGCTGGGCACCAAGGAGAACGGCCGCTGGCTGCTGGCCCCGACCGAGGGCGAGGTTCTCAGCCGGAACTACCTTGACTCCTCCTTTGTCTTGCGGACCCTGTGGGGCAGCAAGTCCGGGCAGGTTCTGGTCACTGATTTCATGCCCATGGGCGACGGCGGTTCAAGCATCATGCGCCGCGTGGAGGGGCTTTCGGGGTCCATGAAGTTTGAGCACGAGCTGATCATCAGGTACGACTACGGCCAGGTCCTGCCTTGGATCCGGCGCAACTTCGATCCGGAGCGCGGCACCGAGTCGCTGGTCGCCGTCGCAGGCCCGCACGCCGCGGTGCTTCACGGCACCCGGCTCCCCAAGCCCAAGCACCATACCCACCGCGACGAATTCGTGGTCCGCGCGGGAGAATCCTACGATTTCGAATTCGCCTGTTACGCGGGCCACGTGGAGATTCCCGCGCCGAACGACATTGGCATGGCCATGACACAGACGGCGCGCCACTGGCGAGACTGGGCGGCGGACATCCCGCCGCACGGAGACCACGAGGCGCTGGTGCGCCGCTCGCTGCTGGTGCTCAAGGCGCTGACCCACCGCGAGACCGGCGGCATCGTCGCGGCCCCGACGACCTCGCTGCCCGAGTTCTTCGGCGGCGAGCGGAACTGGGACTACCGCTTCTGTTGGCTGCGCGATGCCGCACTGACCCTTCAGGTGATGATGACACACGGGTACGAGCAGGAGGCCCTGCAATGGCGCGCCTGGCTGCTGCGGGCCATCGCCGGTGACCTCCACACGGTGCAGGTGATGTACGGCGTCGGCGGCGAGCGCGAACTGCCCGAACGGATCCTGCAGCACCTGCCCGGCTACGGCGGGGCGAAGCCGGTGCGGATCGGCAATGCAGCGGTGTACCAATACCAGGGGGACGTTATCGGCGAGGTCATGGTGGCCCTGGACGAATTGCGCACCATGGGCGGACGCGAGGACCACTTCTCCTGGCCGCTGCAAAAGGCGATGATCGCGGACGTGATCTCGAACCTCGAGCGCAAGGACCACGGGGCGTGGGAAATGCGCGGGGACCCCCAGTACTTCACGCACTCGAGGGTCATGATGTGGGCGGCACTGGAAGCCGGGGTCCGGGCAGTGAGGCACCACGGCCAAACCGGTGACCCGAAGAAGTGGGAGACCGCACGCGATGCGCTGCGTGCCGAGATATTGGAGAAGGGATACAACGAGGAACTGAATTCGTTCACGCAGACCTACGACACCACCGAGGTCGATGCCTCCTTGCTGGTCCTCGCGCAGGTCGGGTTCGTCGACTACGGCGACCCCCGGATGCTCGGCACCGTGGCCCGGATCGAGAGCGAACTGCTGGGCCGGCACGGCTTCGTCCGGCGCTACCGGACCGAGGTCGGAACCGACGGGCTGCCGCCCGGGGAGTACACCTTCATGGTCTGTACCTGCTGGCTCATCGAGCAGTATGCCCATTCCGGGCGCCTCGACGACGCCCGGCGGCTTCTGGAGAAGCTCGCCGGGATCGTCAACGACGTGGGCCTGGTGGCCGAGGAATTCGATCCGGACACCGGCCACATGGCGGGGAACTTTCCCCAGGCGCTCTCGCACCTGGGGCTCATCCGTGCCGCCGACGCCATCGAGGAGGCCGCCGGGGCCCGACCGGCCAGGCCGCGCCGCGGCCCGAAGTAGGATCGCGGCGCGGCCTTCCGCTTTTAGCGCTTGGGGAGTGGCAGCGGCTCGGCGATCGGCTGGCCCTTGGGATCCATGTCGATGCCATAGTCCTTGGCGAAGAGGGCCCGGGTGCCGGTGTAGACGCCCTCGTGCTTTTCGTCGAGTTCAAAGACACGCGCACCGCGCAGGCTGTGCTCCTGGGCACCGCCCAGGCCATAGGTGCCGAAGCCCGTTCCCGGACCGTAGCCCAGCTCGATGCCGTAGTAATCACCCATGAAGGTGTTGATGTGGTCGTGCCCGCAATAAGCACCGCGCACGTCGCCGCGTTCCTGCATGGCGGCGAACAGGCCCGAGTTGAACGCCCCGACGTAGACGTCCTCGTTCTTCACGCCCACGATTCCGTGCTTCTTCACGGCCTTGGCGTGGTCCGCGTCGTTGGAGGTGAACTGGGATCCGAACCACATGTGGTGGTGCTCCCAGAGCGGGATGTGGAAGAACATCAACGACTGGACCTTGCCGTGCCGCACTTCGGTGGCACGGGAGGTCTCGCGGTACCAGTCGATCTGTTCCGGGCGGATCCAACCGTAGGACTTCAGACCCTCAAAGTCCTGGCCGCCGATCGTCTCCGGAGCGTAGCGTCCCGAGTCCAGCAGCCACACGCCGAAGGCCGGCTTGTTGCCCTGTGAGGAATTGATCAGCAGCTGGGAGTTCGAGGAGCCAAAGGTCTCGTCGTCCTTGGTGTTGACGTTGTGGTCGTAGCCGCGGATGAAGTCGAGGATCTTGGCCTCGGTCATCTTCGTGCCCTTCGACAGGGAATCCTCGTCGTGGTTGCCGAAGGTCAGCGCCCACGGGATCTTCCGTGATTCCATGGGCATCACGACGTTGTTGATGGCCTGCTTGACCTCCGTCGCGTTGGCGGGGGAGCCGTTGATGACATCCCCGTTGATCACCACGAAGCCCGGCTTCTCGGAGTCCAGCACGGCGTCCATGAGTTCAAGGGTGCGACGATCGGTCCGCGGACCGTCCTGGGTGTCGTTGAACTGGACGATCTTGAACTTGCCGTCCTGGCCGAACTTCAGTTTCGCGCTCACCGGGGACCCCTGCTTCTTGGGAGCAACGGCTGCGGCCGGACGGGCACCAACGGCAAGGATGCCGGTGACGGCTGCAGCCGTGCCGCCGAGCAGGATGCCGCGACGGGGGACTGAAGAGGAGGTTTTCATGGAGCGCCTTTCAAACGGGTAACGACCAGAGGGGAGTATCGAACGCGATGGCTCGAGGTCGTATACGAGACCTTAGAAAGGTTTGGTGTCTGGATGGTTAAGCCGCGGTGACGTCTAGGTTCCGCCAGGGTCGAGACGGACGTGGTGGCACCGAATGCTTGAGTTCACTTTGGGGTTTGTGCGCCGGAGTTCCCCTTGAACACCCGATCCCGGGCATGGAAGAATTCGTGATGTGCCCCAGATGGGTCGAGCATCCGACAATCTTGCACATCACAGGGCCCCTCAGCATCCGGTACACACCCGCGACTCTTCCTATGCCTGGCACCGGGCCGTGAGCTGCCTGAGTCCTTCGGAATTCCCGAATCGAGAAGTAGGAAAACACCATGGGCATTTCCTTCAACCACACCATCATTGCCGCCAAGGACCGCGAGGCCTCGGCGCAGTTCTACATCGACATAGCAGAGGCCCGCGGCGTCAATAGCTGGGGCCCGTTCACCAACGTCCAGCTGGACGACGGGGTCATGCTGCAGTTCGCCGAACCGCCCATCGACTTCCCGCCGCAGCATTACGCGTTCCTGGTCGACGACGACCACTTCGACCGCGCTTACGGGCGGATCCAGGAACGCGGGATCGAGCATTGGGCGGACCCGCAGCGGACCCTCCCGGGCCAGACGAACACGGAACACGGCGGGCGCGGCGTGTATCTGCTGGACCCGGCGGGCCACTACATCGAGTTCATCACCCGCCCCTACCTGTAGCGACGGGCTGCCGAAACGGCGGGAGGATCCGGTGCAGGACCCGGAGGGGCGGGAAGCCGCGTTGCGCCTTCGGCTTGCCGGAGCCCGTGGGCCCGGCAAGCCGACGCAAGTCAGGCATCCGTCGGTTGCGGTGCTGCCTCACGGTCGAGGGGATGCTCGATCTCATCCCGGTACATTCGCCCGGCGAACCAGGCAATGATTCCGATCACCGGAGATGCCACGCCCGCCACCACGAAGATCATCCACAGGGGAATGACCTCTGCAAGCGGTCCTGCCAGCGCCATGGACACCGGCATGAGGGCCAGGGAGACGAAGAAATCCAGGGAGGAGATCCGGCCGAGCATGTGGTGCGGCACGCGGCGCTGCAACAGCGTGCCCCAGATGACCTGTCCGAGTCCGCCGGTGATGCCCGGGATGACCATGATGATGGCCAGCGCCAGCGGTGTGCTGGTCAGCCCGATCAGCGCCAGCGGCAGCGTGCCGAAACCCCAGAACATGATCATGAAGGTGAGGTAGCGCCGGGGGAGCGGGAAGGAGGAGGTCACCATCGAGCCGATGGCACTGCCGATGCCGTAGGCGGCGAGCATGAACCCGAAGGTTTTGGCGTCCCCGCCCAGTTGGTCCTCCACGACGAAGGGCAACAGTACCTCGATGGGGCCGATGAAGCTCAGCACCGAGATGACGGCAAAGAGCAGCGTCCAGAGCAACCAGGGGGTGCCCACGGTGTAACCCACTGCCTCGCGCAGGTCAGCCAGGGCGCTTGGGCGCTTCTGGTTGGGTTCAAGGTGCGCGTCGTAGGCTTTGTGGTGCCCCAGCATGTTCAGGACCAAGAACGCGACAACGTGGCAGGCTGCGATCCCGACAACCGCCATTGACGGATTGAATGAGGCAACCAGCACGCCGGCAATGGCGGGACCCGCTGCCTGCTGCAGGACCGGACGGAACATTCCCTCCATGCCGTTGGCGGCCAGCAGGTCCTCTGCCGGCAGGATGCGGGGCAATAGCGCGGAATATGCGGGGAAGAAGAACGCCGCACCGGCGCCTTGGATGAAACCGGCCACGGCAAGGTGCCAGAGCTCCATGACCCCAGTGATGGCGAGCGTCGCCACGGTGGCCATCACGAGTAGCGAGACGGCCTCGACGAGAATGATGATTTTTCGGCAGCTGACCCGGTCGGCGGTAATGCCGCCAACAAGCACGAAGCCCAGCAGGCCCAGAGACGTTGCGGTGGCCACCACTGAAAGCTGGGCCGGCCCGCCACCCAGGTGCTTGACCTGGTAGACCATCGCCACCGCCCACATGCCATGGGCAAACACGCTGATGGCCATCGCGATGAGCAGGATGCGATAGTCGCGATGGGCGAAGGGTCGTAGCGCGCGCGGGGCCATGGTGGGGGATCCTGAAGATGGGTATGCGGGGTCAAAGCACGGTGGTGCCCATGACCAATTTTGCGGCCCGCCATTGATGAATGTCAATCACTAGCCGTGTGAGGTGGATGACAGTGAAGTTACTGGTGAGTAGTATGGGGTTCATGCATGCACTCTTTCGTCTCCTGATCCTGCTGGCCACGGCACGCAAACGCCCCAAGATTTCGATGTTCGATACCTCTTCCATGCCGATGCGCGCCCTGCTCACTGACATCGACATTGCCGGGCATATCAACAACGGGATGTACTTTTCCCTCTTCGATCTCGGTCGATTCGACCTGATGGTGCGTGCCGGGGTCTGGGACCAGATGAAGAAGAACAAATGGACACCGGTGGTCCAGTCCGAGACCATCACCTTCCGCAAGTCGGTGGTGTTCAACCAGAAGTTCACGCAGGAGACCCGGATCCTGGGCATGGACGAAAAATGCATCTACTTCGAGCAGCGGATGGTTGCCAACGGTGAGATCTACGTGCACGCGGTCATGGCCACGCGACTGCTTTCGAAGAACGGCCCGGTTGCCAACGAGGAGATCCTGACTAAGGCCGGCCTCAGGATGCCCGACGATTTGGTGCTGCCTGAGTGGGTCGCGCGCTGGCGCGTGGACACCGCATTGCCCGGTGCGCGCAGGCCTGCACCGCATCTTTGGGTCTGACGCCGGTACGTGCGGCAACCTCGCCGGGGTCTTATCGCTTCGCGGAGTGGGTCACCAGGGATTCGGCGGCATTCACGACTTGCTGTGCGTGCATCTTCGCAATGAAGTCCAGCGGCCGGTCGTCGTCCAGCAAGGGGTTGGCGGTTTGCAGCCAGGCGACAGCGGCCTGCGGGTCTTCCATGCTCTGCAAGGTCAGCCACACGCGGTAGCCCAGGCGCAGTCGTTGTTCCGTCACAGCATCCAGCTCGGTGCCCTCTGGATGTGCCCAGCGGTGCGGGGCCGTGCGGTCGGTGGTTCCGGAGATCACCTGCACCTGGGGTGCCCCGATGGCGTCGACGAGGGTGCGGACGAGATCGTGGATGTCTGACCGTGTTGCTTCCACGTACACGGCGCTGTGGTTCAACGTTTTCATGCTTCCAGCATCTCCCCGGCACGCCCGGAAATCCATGCCCGGCGGCACACCAAAACCCGCCACGGAGACCGGTGGTCCGCGGATGCCACGGCCCCGGGTGGATGGGCATCCTATGCGTGGAGACGGGTTCGGTGGTGGAATGTAACCATGAACCTCATTCCACCGCCGCTGGCCGTGACCGGGTCCACCGGGGAGCTCGGCGGCAGGGTCGCCGCACTGCTCAGTGCAGCCGGGGTCAAGCAGCGCCTGCTGGCCAGGACGCCGCGCAAGGCGCCGCCGCTTGACGGTGCCACGGTGCTGCAGGCCGCCTACGAAAACACTTCAGGCACGCGCACGGCACTGGCGGGGGCCGAGACGGTGTTCATGGTCTCCGCGTCCGAAAGCCGTGACCGGTTGGAGCAACATTGCGACTTCGTCGATGCGGCGGTTGCGGCCGGGGTGCACCACCTCATCTACGTTTCGTTTGTCGGCGCCGCCCAGGACGCGGTGTTCACCCTGGCCCGCGACCACTACGCCACCGAGGAATACATTCGGGCCTCGGGACTCCAGCACACGTTCCTGCGCGACAACTTCTATGCCGATTTCCTGCCGGGACTGGTGGGGGAGGACGGGGTTATCCGCGGGCCGGGCGGCGACGGCAAGGCCGCCGTGGTTGCCCGGGCCGACGTGGCGCGCACGGCAGCGGCGATCCTGCGCGAACCCGGCAGGCATCTGGGGGCGACCTACGAGCTAACCGGCCCCGAGGCGTTGTCCCTGCAAGAGGTCGCCAGCGTGCTGGGAAAGTTCGGCCCGCGCCCTGTCACCTACGTGGACGAGTCGGTCCAGGAGGCCTATGCCTCGCGGGCCTCCTATGGGGCTCCCCAGTGGCAACTCGACGCGTGGGTCTCCACCTACCAGGCAATCGCCACCGGTGCATTGGAACACGTCAGTGGTGACATTGAGCGGATCACCGGGCAGCCGCCGATGTCGCTGGCTCAGCTGCTGCGCTCCTAGCTGCGCGACCCCGTCCAGCTGGCGTGCACCAGTGTGTGTGTAAAACGAACGGTTCCCGGTCTTCTTTGCTGTCCGGCCGTGGATTGGGAGGACTTGTTGTGGCTGCCACTATGTTGTGTCCATTGCGGTGGATCGAATCTTTTTTCTAGTACTTGAAGCGATGGCTTCAAGCTGTCGGTGGTGTCTTCTATGATAGGGGTATGGCAGCGACGTCATCGAGCAGCGGTTCCGGCAGCATCCTGGATGTTGTCGACGAGGGACTGTCCTACGGGGCGCTTTTGGGTCGCGGGTTGGACATGGATGTCCTGATGGCCGAGTACCTCGTGCGTACCGGGCCCGATGGGGTGCGGGCCATGGCGCGGGCGGTGAACCTGGCCACGGCCCAGGACGATGACTTCGAATTGGTGGAAACCCTGGGTGCCTACGAGCACCTGAAGTCCGCGGTCGGCGCCAAGCAATCCGAGTTGGCGTGCACCCTGGGGGACGTTGTCGCCGCCGACCGGATCGGGCGAGGGGTGCGGGTCAAGAACCCGCAGTGGGGCGTGGGGGCGGAGGTGGGCCTGGCCCTGCACGCGTCCCAGCGTTCGGGGGCGAGGTTCCTGAACCGTGCCCGCATCCTCAACGAGGACCTGCCCTGCACCCGTCAGGGGCTGCGGGAGGGGACCATCAACTCGGAGGAAGCCAAGCTCATCGTGCGGGAAGTGCGGCGCCTGAAGCCGGTGAATCGCCGGGACATCGACCGGATGCTTTTTTGCGAGACCCACACCTGCTTCGGGCAGGGAGGCGCCAAGTTGCGGGAGATGATCCGCCAATGGGCGCTCATCCTTGAGCCGGAAGCCGAGGTGGACCTGGAGGAGCGTGCGATGAGGGAACGGCACGTGGAGGTGTTCCAGGTCGACCCGTGCCGGGTGAGGATCACCGGGATGTTCCCCTTGGAGTACGGGGCGGCCCTGTGCCAGGTTATGGCGCGTGAAATCGGCCGTGCCCAGGCTGCCGGGGACCCGCGGACCCAGGGGCAGGTTGCCGCCGACTTCTTCTTCGAATCCCTCACCGGGATCGGCGACCACACCAACATCCCCGTGGAGGTTAGCCTGGTGATGACCGACAGGACCCTGTACCAGGGTCACCCCGAACCGGCCGTGATCCCCGGCTACGGATACATCAGTGCCGCCAGGGCCCGCGAACTGTTCGCCGGGAACCCGGAAAACCCCCTGGACTCCTGGATCCGCCGCCTCTACACCGCCCCGGGCACCGGGGACCTGGTGGCCATGGACTCCAAGGCACGGCTGTTCACCGGCGGACTCAAGCGCTTCATCACCCTGCGGGACCGGTACTGCCGCACCCCGTACTGCAACGGGAAAATCGAGCACCTGGACCACGTGGTGCAGGTGTCCCGCGGCGGACCAAGCACCGCGGAAAATTCGGGCGGTCGCTGTCGCCTGTGCAACGCCGCCAAGGAAGCACCCGACTGGGAAGAACACACCGTCCCCGGCGACAGGCACACCATCCGCATCACCACCTCCAGCAGACACCCCTACACCTCAACCGCACCACCACTGCCCGGCACCCGCCAATACAACGTACGCCCGATCAATCCGGCGGACCGGCCACCCAGGCGCGAGTGAGCGCTTGTTCGTCCGGTGAGTGAATCAACGTGCTCAACGGCCGCAACAAGATGCCTAGGATACGAGGGACGAATTCGCTTCAGCATCCTGCATGTTTCCGGCAGGGGAAACAAAATCACCGCGCACCACGCGCAGGAGCACCTCGGCCAGCAGGTCCACCCCGGCGAGCATGTCCGCATCGTTCGTCAGCTCGCGTTCGTTGTGGCTGATGCCCTCGACGCTGGGAATGAAAAGCATGATGGTTGGGACAATGTCCTTCATGTTCGTCGAATCGTGGCCGGCAAGGGTGCGCACCACACCGTGGCGCAGGCCCAGCGAATCTGCCGCCTCGGCCGCAAGCTCCAACCCGGCCCGGTCGTAGGCCTTGGCCTCCCACACATGCTCGGCGCCGCGCTCGATCCGCACGTTGGCCATCTTCTCAATCCGTGCCACGCGGGCGTGCAGGTCCGCATCCGCGGTGGCCAGCACGTCGGGGTCGGTGGAGCGCACATCCACCAGCAGGTTCACGCGACTGGCAACCACCACCGGGGAGTTCGGGAAGACGTTGAACTCGCCGCAAGAGGTGATGACCATGTGCTCCTCGGTGGAGTGTTCCAGCGCGATTTCGCGTGCGGCAACCACCAGCGCGGAGGCACCCAGCAGTGCGTCCTGGCGGTCGGCGATAACAGTGGCGCCGGTGTGCGCCTGGTCGCCGTGCACCACGAACTCGTACTTGTTCGCGCCCCAGGTCGATTCGACCAGCCCGATGGTCAGGTCCCTGTCTTCCAATGAGCGTCCCTGCTCGATGTGGATCTCCACATAGGCGGCCACTGGCAACTCGAAGTCCCCGATGGTCCCGATGGCCTCCAACGCCTCGCGAACCGTGACTCCGTCGGGGTCGGTGGTTTCCAGCACCTGCGCGACCGGCAGCTTGCCGGTGTAGACGGAGCTGCCCATCATCGAGGGCTTGAACCGGCAACCCTCTTCGTTGAACCAATTGACCACCACGATGTTGAACTTCGCCTCGCCCCCGGCACCGGCCAGGGACTCCTGGACGCGCTTGGCTGCATGCGCCCCGGCCAGCACACCGTAGGCGCCGTCGAAGCGGCCGCCCAGCGGCTGGGAATCAAGGTGCGAGCCCACGGCAATCCATGGGGCGCCGGGAGCCAGCTCAAGCATCGAGTACTGGTTGCCGACCGCGTCGTAGCGCACGGTGAAGCCGTGCCCCTCCACCAAGCCGCGGAACCAGTTGCGGTTCTGCCCGTCGGCAACGGTGGCCGCTTGGCGGTCAATGCCGCCACCGGCGGTCGCGCCATGGGTGCTCATCGAGGTGAAATCGGCCAGGAATGCGCTGTTGTTCGACGTCATGGTGTCTCCTGCAATGTGGTTGTTCGGGGAGGGGGGGGATGGTGGTTCAGGCGGTGGCCAGCGCGTCGGTGTCGGCACGCGCGTGGCTTCGCCTGCCGCCGACGAAGGTGCCCATGACCTGGAGGTCAGAAATGTTCCGGGCCAGCAACGGGGACTCGGAGAGCACCACGAAATCGGCGAGCTTGCCCCGGGCCAGGGACCCGCGGTCGGCGAACAGACCGGTGGCCTTGGCTGCGTTGACGGTGTAGAGACGCAGCGCCTCAAGCGGGCTCAGGCATTCCGCCGCACCGCCGAGCACCAGGCCATTTTCGGTCAAGCGGTCCACGGCGGAGGCCATGGCGCGGCGCACGTTGTTGTCGGCCACCGGCAAGTCCGAGCTGCCTGCCACCAGGACCCCGGCATCCAGCAGCGACTGGCCCCGGTAGAGCCAGCCCTGTCGCTCGGGACCGACGAGCTTGGCGAACTGGTCGCCGAGCGGGCCGATGAAGGAGGCCTGCGGGGTCACCGCGATGCCGTGCCTGGCCACCGCCTCCACCTGGTCCGGGCGGGCGATGCCGAAGTGCTCGATGCGGTTGGGCAGCGCGTTGGGGCCGTGCTTTTCCTGCAGCCCGGAGATGATCTCGATGGCCAGGTCGATGGCCGCGTCGCCGATGGCATGCAGCGCCACGGGCCAGCCTGAGCGATAGGCAGCCGCCACACGTTCCCGGTATGCCTGGGGGTCATCGAGCAGGTAGCCGGTGTTGTGCTGGTGCCCGCAATAGTCCTCCGTCACCGCGGCAGTGGCGCCCAGGAGAGATCCGTCCATGAACACCTTGACCGGGCCCAGCGAAAGGTGCTCGTTGCCGAACCCCGCCGTGATGCCCAGGTCCAGTCCCATCCCGACCCCGGTGCCGTGGGCGTCGGCGGCGTGTGATTCCTGCCCGCGCAGAGCGTCGAGCGCCGGCATGAGCTGGGCGCGGGCATGGAGCTTCCCGGCGGCCAGCGCCTGCTGGTAGGCGGTGACTTCGATGGGGGAGTGGCCGATCCAGCCCCCGCCGATGCCTGCCTCGGTGAAGGAGGTGATGCCCTCGGCTGCGTAGCGGGCGGTCGCGGCATCTAGGGCCCCGACGATCTGCTCCACCGAGTAGGGCAGCAGCATCTTCTGGATGATCCCCTGGGCCGATTCCTCGACCAGTCCGGTGGGGTCACCCTGCGCATCGCGCACCACGGCGCCGCCCACGGGGTTGGCGAAGCCCGGCTCCAGCGCCCCGGCCAGTTTCAGTGTGGCGGTGTTGGTGATCGAGGCGTGCCCGGAGACGTGGCGCAGGTACAGCGGCCGGTCCCCGGTGATCGCATCGAGGCGCTTGATGTCGGGGAACACTCCGCCGTGGTTCTTGTGGTTGAATCCGGTGCCGTTGAGCCACACGCCCGGAGTGGCGGCGAGCCGGTGCATCTCGGATTCGAGCAGGGCATAGAGTTCCTCCAGCCCGCGTGCCGGCGACAGGTCAAGGGCCGCGAGCCCCAGCCCCCACCAGGTGGTGTGGCAGTGGGCGTCGATGAAGCCGGGGGTGATGGCCGCGTCGCCGAAGTCCTCGGTGGAATCGGCGGTGCAGCCCGCGAGGTCCTCGTCGAACCCCACGATGCGCCCGCCGATGATCCCCATCGCGCGTGCCGTCGGGCGCGCCTCGTCCATGGTCAGGATGGTGCCGGCGCGTACCAGCAGGTCGAGCCTCATGCGTTGGCCTCCGCGCGGTGCGCCACGGTGCCCGGGCCCATGGTGGACGGGTCGGTCTTCAGGTGCAGCACCGCCGGCAGCCCGCTGGCCAGGGCCCGTTCAAGTGCCGGGGCGAAGTCGGCGGTGCTTTCCACGAATTCGCCGTGCCCGCCGAAGGACTGAATCCACTGGGCGAAGTTCGGGTTGTCCATCGAGGTGCCCGAGGGCCGCTGCGGGTAGTGCTTCTGCTGGTGGGCCACGATGGTGCCGAAGATGCCGTTGTCCACCACGATAATGATCGGGGTACCGCCGTGGGCGAAGGAAACGGCCAGTTCCTGGGCGTTCATGAAGAAGTCCCCGTCCCCACAGATGGCCACGACGTGCCGCCCCGGGTGCATGATGCTTGCCGCAACGGCCGCCGGGACCGAAAGCCCCATCGCGCCGTTGCGCGGACCCACCAGGGACCTCGGTCCGTGGTGGGAGAGGTAGCGGTGGCCCCACAGGGTGGCGTTGCCGGCGCCGTAGGTGATGATCCGGTCGGCATCCAGTGCCGCTTCCAGGGCCTCGAACGCGACGCCCAGGTCAACGCCGGTGCCGCCGTCGGGTCCGGGACGGGTGAAGGCCAGCTGTTCGGTCCGAAGTCCCTCCATCCACTGGGCGCCGCGCGTTCCGCACAGGGAGTCGCCCGCGGGCAGCGCGGCGACAAACTCGGCGGGGGACACTCCCAGGTGGGCGTCGATCCGTCCGGCGTGGCCGATGAGCTCCGCGTCGTTGGAGACCACGATCGTCGGTGTTTCAAGTGCCGCCGAGTAGCCCTCGGAGAGCACATCGGAGCGGGTGCAGCCGATGAAGACCAGCAGGTCGGAATCGTTCAGCGCGGCGACGGTGCGCTCGGCCCGGCCGTAGCCCAGCCAGCCGGCGTAGGCGGGGGAATCGTGGTCGATCACGTCGTAGGCGCGCCAGTCGGCAAGCACCGGGACGTGGGCGGCTACGGCGAAGTCGGCCAACGCACCCGAGGTGCCCGCGTCCCAGCCGTCCCCGCCAACGATGATGGCAGGGCGCTGCGCGGCAGAGAGCATGGTGGCCAGCGTCCCCAGGCCGGTGGCGCCCGGGGCGGCCTCCGGCAGCGGGTGGACGGCGGGAACGGGGGAGTCGGTCATACGGACCAGCACGTCCTCGGGCAGACCCACCACCACGGGTCCCGGGCGGCCGGTGGAAGCCAGGCGCAGCGCGCGGGCCACCAGGTCCCCGGCCTGGTGCTCGTCATCGAGTACAAAAACGCCCTTGGCGGTGGTGGAGAACCAGCCCTCCAGGCTGAACTCCTGGAAGGAGTCGCGGCCGCGGTCGGCCAGCGGGACCAACCCCACGAAGAGCACCATGGCCGTGGCGTCCTGCCAGGACGTGTGGATGGCGATCATGGCGTTGGCGGCGCCGGGTCCGCGGGTGACCATGGCGATGCCCGGCACAGACCCCAGCCTTCCCTCGGCCAGTGCCATGAAACCGGCTCCGCCCTCGTGGCGGGTGACCACGGTGTGGATCGAGGAGTCGTGAAGGCCGTCGAGGACATCGAGGTAGCTTTCCCCCGGGACTGCGTAGACGCGGGAGACGCCGTGGGCCTCGAGGGTCTGGACGATGAGGTGGCCGGCCGAGGTGGTCATGTGCTGTGGTGTTCCTTTGTGGTGGAGCGTGAAGAGGATAGGGGGGGGTCTTTCGGGGGGGGCCCCCCCCCCGCCCGGGGGCCCCCCCGCCCCGGGGGGGGGGGCCACGCCACCGGCGGGACAATCCCCCGCAATGTGACTCCTCGCTACACTGAAGGCATGGACCAGCACCCCGGCGCTGACGTATTCCCCGACCCCGACAGGGCCCCGGGCAAGGAACTCATG
>NZ_JBIXLM010000043.1:0-35948 GCF_045798545.1 Paeniglutamicibacter sp. ORCA_105
ACCGCGGCCTTGGCGTTTAAGCGAGCGTGGAAGTCAGTCGGCCACGTAGAACAGGCGCTTGTTGACGAACTCCTCCATGCCCAGCGGGCCCAGTTCGCGGCCGAAGCCCGAGCGCTTCACTCCGCCGAAGGGCATCTCCGCGCCTTCGGCGGCGGGAACGTTCACATTGGCCATTCCCGAGTTCAGGCCGGCGGCGACCTTGGCCGCGCGAGCCGGATCGGTGGAGAACACCGCGCCGCCAAGGCCGTACTGGGTGTCATTGGCCATGGTCAGTGCTTCCTCGTCGGAGGAGACCTTGTAGACAACGGCCACCGGGCCGAACAGCTCCTCGTAGTAGGCGCGCATGTCCTTGGTGATTCCCGAGAGCACGGTCGGCGCCAGATAGGCGCCAGGGCCCTCGTGCAGCGTGCCGCCGGCATGCAGGGTTGCGCCCTTGTCGATGGCGTCCTGGACCTGTGCGGCCAGCGCCTCGGCGGCACCACGGGTGGAGAGCGGGCCGAAGGTGCCCTCGAGTTCGGCGGCCGGATCGCCCGGGGCCAGGCCGTCGGCCAGTTTGGTCAGCTCACCCACGAAGTCGTCGAAGATATCCTCCATGACGATCATGCGCTTGTTGGAGTTGCAGGCCTGGCCGGTGTTCTCCATGCGGGTGGCCCAGGCGGTAGCGGCGTCGCCCGCGACATCGTTGGAATCGAGGATGACGTACGGGTCCGAGCCCCCAAGTTCCAGCACTGCCTTCTTCAGGTTACGTCCGGCCTGCTCGCCGATGATGGCGCCGGCACGCTCGGAACCGGTCAGCGAAACGCCCTGGATGCGCGGGTCCTCGATGATCGTGGAAATCTGCCCGTGGGAGGCGAAGACGTTGTTGTACACGCCTGCAGGGACGCCTGCGTCATCCATGATCTGCTGGATTGCCAGTGCCGAACGCGGGCAGGTCTCGGCGTGCTTGAGCACGATGGTGTTGCCGAGCATCAGGTTGGGCGCGGCAAAGCGGGCCACCTGGTAGTACGGGTAGTTCCACGGCATGATGCCCAGCAGGGGGCCGACCGGGAGACGCTGGATGACGGCCTTGCCGCCGCCGATGTTCTTGATTTCCGTATCCGCGGCGAGCGTGGGCCCCTCGGTGGCGAAGTACTCGAAGATGTCCTTGCAGAACTCGGCCTCACCCTTGGACTCGGAGAGGGGCTTGCCCATTTCCTGCGTGATGATCGCAGCGAGCTCGTCGGCGCGTTCGGCGAAGAGCTCGCCCACGCGCGCCACGATCTTGGCGCGTTCATTGATGTCGACGTTCTTCCACTGCTGGTAACCGGATTCGGCCGCCGCGATGGCGTCCTGGATCTCGGCGTCGGTGGCCGTGGGGAATTCCTCGACCACCTCACCGGTGGCGGGATTGAGGACTCGGTAGCCGGTGGAGGTCGACGTCTGGGCGTTGGCGGTCACAGCCATGCTCCTTCTTGTAGTCACTGGGCGGCGGGGATCTTCATCGCGCCACGTACCTGTCCATCATGTCCCGAAAACGACGATTTGTGAAGCCCGTCACGCATGGTTGGCGATCATATCCGCCGTGAGTGAACTTGATGACTTCGGTTTTCGTCGTTAACGAAGGAAAACCCTGCGAAATTCGTATATCACAGGGTTTTGCTTCGTATGCTCCGGCTGGCTTAGCTGGTGGCCGCCTTGCGCCAGCGGTCTATGTCGGCATCGCCGGCGGCGATCTGGTCGATCAGGTCCAGTTCCCCGGTGCTGAAGGTGGTGTTGCCCAGGGCGCCGAGGTTTTCATCAAGCTGCGCAGTCGAGGAGGCGCCGAGCAGCACCGAGCTCACTCCGCCGTCGCGCAACAACCAGGCGATGGCCAGCTGGGCCAGGGACTGGCCGCGGGACTCGGCGACCCGGGCCAGGTCGCGGGCCTTCCCGAGGTTCTCCTCGGTCAGGTGCCCGTCCAGGGTCGTCCGTCCACCGGACGGAATCGCCGAATCATTCTTGAGGTACTTGCCGGTCAGCAGGCCCTGGGCCAGCGGGGTGAAGGCGATGGACCCCATGCCGTGTTCGGCCAAGGTCTCGAGCAGGCCGTCCTCCACCCAGCGATTGAGCATCGAATAGGACGGCTGGTGGATCACCAGCGGTGTGCCCATCTCCTTGGCGACGCGCGCCGCCTCCGCGGTGCGTTCGGGGGAGTAGGAGGAGATCCCGACGTACAGCGCCTTCCCCTGGCGCACCAAGGTGTCAAGCGCGCCGATGGTTTCCTCGATGGGGGTGTCGGGGTCCGGGCGGTGCGAGTAGAAGATGTCCACGTAGTCCAGGCCCATGCGCTTGAGCGACTCGTCGGCCGAGGCCATGATGTACTTGCGCGATCCCAAGGTGCCGTACGGGCCCGGCCACATGTCCCAGCCGGCCTTCGAGGAGATGATCAGCTCGTTGCGGTAGGCCTTGAAGTCGGTGCGCAACATGCGGCCGAAGTTCTCCTCTGCCGAGCCATAGGGCGGACCGTAGTTGTTGGCCAGGTCGAAGTGCGTGATCCCGCGGTCAAAGGCGTGGCGCAGCACTTCGCGCTGGGTGTCATAGGGGCGGTTGTCGCCAAAGTTCCACCACAGGCCCAGGGAAATCGGGGGAAGGACCAATCCCGAGTTCCCCACCCGGCGGTAGCCGGTCGATTCGTAGCGGTCCGCGGCGGCCACGTAGGGTGCGTGCGTTTCGGGGGCGGGGGCGTACCGGAGCTCTTCGGCCATGGTGGTGGTGTTCTCCTGGAAATTGGGGATGAAATCTCGCGGAAGCTACATCGGCTCCCTCTGGTCCATTCTTGTCGCAAGGCGCCGCAAACGTCCACGGCATCGGGAGCTGGGCGCGGCGCGGATCGGGGAGATATAGCAATTCCATGCGATCCCGTGTGCCCGGTCGTTAAAAGCGAAGAACCGGCCGTGACGGCTAAGGAGGTGAAACTCCGCCGCGACCGGTTCTTCTGATCACTCGCACCTTGAGAAGGTAGCTTCAGCGTATTTGGAGTAACTGGGTGGTTGCTGGTGATTCGTCGATAGTCGGCCGTGAGTCAGTAGTTGGAGGGTGGATCCGAGGCCGGAAACGATTCGTCTTCCCATTCCTCGACCAGTGCTTCGTCGTGCGCGCTGGCCACATGCTCCGGTTCTGCGGCAGTTTCTTCTTCTTCTACTTCTTCGTCGCCGATTGGTTGTTCAGTCATCTCGCGTACTCCTTGATCCGTAGAACGTGTCTCCCCGAACTTGCGGCGCCCGGTACCTTCAGTCTGGTCCGAAGTGCCGGAGTTGTCGAGGGCGGTGACTTCCAGGTGTCGTGGTTGCGGACATCCTGCATTAAATGGTTGAGCACCGGTCGGAAGGCTAGGGGGAATTTGCCTTGTGCCCGACCGGTGCTCTCATCACTCGCACCTCCATGAGGTGATTAAGACTCTAGGAAACCAACCTTTGCACCAGCTGTATACCGCCGGGTAACAACATGTGAAATCAGCGTCGCAGGATCAGGGCATCACCCTGGCCGCCGCCTCCACACAGGGACACCACCCCCGTGCCGGAACCGCGCCGCGCCAGTTCCATGGCCTGGTGCAGGACCAGCCGCGCGCCGGAAGCACCCACGGGATGCCCCAGTGCAATGGCTCCGCCTTCCAGGTTGATCCTGGCGGGATCCACGCCGAGGTCCTTCGCCGATTGCAGGACAACCGACGCGAAGGCCTCATTGATTTCAATCAGGTCCAGCTCCGCGACTCCCATTCCTTCCTTGGCCAGCGCGGCGAGAATCGACGTGCTGGGCTGGGAATGCAATTGTCCGTCGGGGCCGGCCGTCTGGCCGTGGGCGCCGATCTCACAGTGCCATGCCAGGCCCGCCCGGCGGGCGGCGCCCTTGGAGGCAACCACCACGGCTGCGGCACCGTCCGAAAGCGGCGAGGAAGAACCCGCCGTAATGGTGGCGGCCGGGTCAGTGGAGAAAGCCGGACGCAGCGCGGCAAGCTGTTCTTCCGTGGTGTCAGCGCGAACCCCCTCGTCGGTGGAAACGATGATCTCGCCCCCGCGCCGCTGCGGGATGGCCACTGGCGCGATCTCGGCATCGAGGTGCGCACGCGCGGCCGCAGCGCGCTGGTGCGACCTGGTGGCAAAGGCGTCTTGGGCGGCGCGCGAAATCCCCAGCTTGGCATTGCCGCTTTCGGTGGCCGAGCCCATGAGCTCGCCGCTGAACGGATCGGCCAACGCGTCGTGGTTCAGGGAATCCTCCAACGTCCGGTCGCCGATGGCCAACGGTGTGCGCATGCCGCGGACCAGGTGCGGGGCATTGGACATCGACTCCTGTCCGGCGGCGACGATGAAGTCGGCCTCTCCGGCGCGGATCATGCGGGCTGCGTCGATGACGGCGGTGAGCCCCGACAGGCAGAGCTTGTTGATCGTCACCGTGGGGACGTCCCAGCCGATTCCTGCCTTCAGGGCGGCCTGGCGGGCGGGGCCTTGGCCGGTGCCCGCCAGGATGACCTGGCCCATGATGACGTGGTTGACCTGGGCGGCCTGCACCCCGCTGCGCTCCAGTGCCGAGGAGATTGCGTGGGCGCCTAGCTCGGTGGCTGACAACGCGGAGACGGCCCCGCGGAACTTTCCAAAGGGCGTACGTGCGCCCCCGACAATAACGGGAGTCAGGTCGTCATTCATGGTGTTTCCTTTGCTTGGGAAAAGACCGGTCCGGTGCCATAAGCTCAGTATCATGCCCCATGCAGTGAACCCGGTTGATGCCCAGACTATCTACTTTGACGCCAGCGACACAGGGGCCCCACCGGTCCTGCTGCTGCACGGCTCCGCGCTTTCCCGCTCCATCTGGCGCGGCCTGGGATACGTGAAGGCGCTGGAACCCGAGTTCGACACCATCCGCATGGACCTGCGCGGCCACGGACGATCGGGAAAACCCCACGACCCGGCCGCCTATGCCATGGACCTGGTGCTGGAGGACGTCAAGGCGGTGCTGGCTGCGACCGGACACGAGTCGATCCACCTGGTGGGATATTCATTCGGATCGCGCGTTGGCCTGTCGCTGGCCATCAAGCATCCATCCATGGTCCGCTCCCTGACCATGCTCGGCGGCACCCACGCCATTGAGGCACAGCACATCAGCACGCTCTTCTTCGACGGCTACCTCGAGGCACTGAAAACAGGTGACATGGATGCCTTCATTGACGGCATGGAAGCCGGCGGCGGGAAACTGGACCCCGCGACCCGCCATGCCTTTGCCTCGAATGACGCACTGGCACTGGCCGCGTACTTCGAGGCCACCGAGTCCGGCAGCGCGGTCAGCGAAACCCTGCTCCACCAGCTGGCGACGCCGACCCTGCTGATGACCGGAACCCGGGATGTGCCACGCATCGATCATTCCCGGGTCATGGCCTCGGTCATGCCCCATGCCCGGCTGGTGGCGCTGGAGGGACGCAACCACGGCGGAACACTCTATCCGCCGCAGCCGATCCTGGAGGAGTTGCTGCCGTTCCTGCGCTCAAATTCCTGAATAGTGTGATTCCCCGGGCTGACATCCGGGAACCTGCCGCTCCCGGTGGCCGGTTGCCCGATCACGGCAGATAAGGGGTGGCCGGCGGGTCCGGCACGATCGATGGCGGAACCACCAACACCGGAAGCTGCCGACGCGACAGGACCCGGGCAAGCGTTGAGGCACTGAACCTCGAACCGGAGAATGCGCGGCGCTTTCCACGAGGCGAGCCGACCACCAGATATGACGAACCCAGCTCCACGGCGAAGTCGCCCAGTGCGCCGGCCGCCTCGCCCACCAGGATGCGCAGGGTCCAGGGCATGGGGTAGGAGGCCAAGGTCTCGCCGAGCCGTTGATGCAGGTCCTCGATCGCTTCCGCCCCGAGTTCCTCACGCTCATCACGATGCAGGGCATCAAAGTCGATGCTCGCCTTGACGTTCCATTCGGTCATGTCCAGGCCGGTGAGTGCATAGGCACACACCAGATCCTGACGGAGGACCGATGCGAGGCGGGCCGCGGTTTCCAAGACCTCGGGATGCTGCCCCGGGAACACGCCCACGAGCACCGGCGAGTCAGGACGAAGGGGACGGGACCCCTCTGGATCGCGCATGGTGCACTCCTGTGGGTCCTAGATGGGATCGGGTCGGGTGCCTGTCTTGCTTCAAGTATGCCCGGGGCGCTTCACCTTTCGATAGGGGGGCTGGTGCCGCCACCGGCATCTGGCCCCGGCCCCTTGACCGAAAATGACACAGGGGCAAGACTCGGGAATATGGAGGAACAGGCGGCGGCTATCTCGATCACCGGATTGAAGGTCATGCGCGGGAAGAACCTTGTCTTGCCCGGCCTTGACCTGCTGGTCCCGCGCGGCGAGGTGGTCGGGCTGCTAGGTCCCAGCGGCTGCGGGAAGTCCACCTTAATGCGATCGATTGTGGGCACCCAGATCATTTCCGGCGGAGTGGTGAGGGTGCTCGGGGACACCGCCGGGTCCGAAAAGCTGCGCCATCGCGTCGGCTACATGACGCAGGAATCCAGCATCTACGACGACCTGCCGGTGGGCGCGAACCTGTCCTACTTCGCCAAGATCGTCGGTGCCCCGCCCGCCCAGGTTGCCGAAGTCATCGAGCGCACCGACCTGGGATCGGTGGCCAAGGCCATGGCGGCCGACCTCTCCGGCGGACAACGCAGCCGCCTCTCCCTGGCCATCGCCCTTTTGGGAACGCCCGAATTGCTGGTCCTGGACGAGCCCACCGTCGGGCTGGACCCGGTGCTTCGCGTGGCATTGTGGGAACTGTTTGCAGAACTCGCTGCCGAAGGCGTGACATTGCTGGTCTCCAGCCACGTGATGGACGAAGCCACCCGGTGTGACCGCCTGATCCTGATGCGCGAGGGCGGGATCATCGCCCAGGAAACGCCGGCTGGCCTGCTGGCGCGCACCGGAACCACCAACGCCGAGGACGCCTTCCTGGCGCTGATCCGCGACGCACGGGAATCCGGGGCACCAGGCTCCGAACCCCATGTTCCCAAGCACCGCGCCACGGGAGGGACCCCGTGAGCATCCCGCGCATCCTTGCCACCACCGCTCGCGTGCTGAACCAGGTGCGCCACGACCACCGCACCCTGGCACTTTTGCTGCTGGTCCCCGCACTGTTGGTCGGCTTGGTCGCCTGGATCTTCACCGACACCCCGGTCTTCGGGAGGATCGGCCCGGCGATGATCGCGCTCTTCCCCTTCATCGTGATGTTCCTGGTCACCTCCATCGCCACGCTCCGGGAGCGGCGCAGCGGCACCCTGGAACGCCTGCTGTCCCTGCCGCTGGGCAAGGCCGACTTCATCCTGGGCTACGCGCTGGCCTTCGGGCTGCTGGCTATCGCGCAGACGGGGATCGCCGTGGGCTTTGCCGTGTGGGTCTGCGGGCTGGAAGTCGCAGGGAGCCTGGGGCTGCTTTTCGCCGTGGCCATCGCCGACGCGTTGCTGGGGACCTCGCTGGGGCTTCTTGCCAGCGCCTTTGCCCGCAGCGAATTCCAGGTCGTGCAATTCATGCCCGCCTTCGTCTTCCCGCAGGTCCTGCTGGGCGGGATCTTCCTGCCGCGTGGCGAACTGCCCGAGGTCCTGGAGGGCATCGGGGACTGGCTGCCGCTGAGCCACGCCATCGATGCGCTGAACGCCGTGGCCAGGGACGACCAGGACGCCGGCTACATCTGGCTGCGGATCGGGTTCGTTGCCGCGTGGATCCTGGCCGCCATCGTGGTGGGGTCGATGACGCTGCGCCGCCGCACCGCCTGAGAGCGGCAGGGGGACGGCAACACTGGATAATGGGGCGGGTGAGTACGCAGCGGAACGGCCGGGACAAGCCCCGGCAGCACAATGACTTCGACCTGGCTGCCATCGGGCGGGGGCTGGTCTTTGCCCAATCCCTGCCGGAGCTCGCCACTGAGCTTGAGGCCGGCGGAGCATCCGGAACCGCCGTCATCCAGGCCCCGCCGGGCACCGGCAAGACCACGCTGGTCCCGCCCCTGGTGGCCAACCTGGTTCGGGCCCGCAACGGGGGAGAAGCACGCATCCTGGTCACCCAGCCGCGTCGGGTCGCTGCCCGCTCCGCCGCCCGCCGCTTGGCATCCCTCGACGGCAGCTCACTGGGCGGCCGCGTGGGATTCACGGTGCGCGGGGAAAACCACGCCGGCCCGGACACCCTGATCGAGTTCGTGACCCCGGGAATCCTGTTGCGCCGGCTGCTGGCCGACCCGGGGCTGGAATCCATTGACGCGGTCGTCATCGACGAGGTGCACGAGCGCGGGCTGGAAACCGACTTGCTGCTGGGCATGTTGCGCGAGGTCCACGAACTGCGCGGGGACCTGGTGCTCGTGGCCATGTCCGCGACCCTCGATGCCCCGCGCTTTGCCCAATTGCTGGGTGATGCCTCGGGGGCGGGCAGTGCACCGGTCATCGACTGCCCCGCGGCGCTGCACGAGCTGGAAACCCGGTGGGTGCCGGCCGCCGCCCCCCGGTTGACCGACCGCGGGGTCTCGCGCACCTTCCTCACCCACGTGGCAGCAACCGCCGCTGCCGCCCATGCCGAGGCGCTGGCGCGGGACAAGTCCGTCGACGCGCTGGTCTTTGTTCCCGGTGCCTGGGAAGTGGCCGATGTCGCCGCGCAGATCCGCACCCGGGCGCCGGGCACCGAGGTGCTGGAGCTGCATGGGCAGGTCGTTCCCGCCCTGCAGGACCGTGCCGTCTCGGGGCGCGAACCCGGGGGAGGACCCCGCATCATCGTCTCCACCTCGCTGGCCGAGTCCTCGCTCACGGTTCCCGGGGTCCGGCTGGTCATCGACTCGGGCCTGGCCCGGGAGCCGCGCCGGGATGCGGCCCGGGGGATGAGCGGACTTGTCACGGTCTCCGCCTCGCGGGCAGCCGGCATCCAGCGCGCGGGCCGTGCCGCACGCCAGGGGCCGGGCACCGTGGTGCGCTGCTTTGCCGAAAAGAGCTTTGCGGCGGCCCCCGCGCACCCACGGGCCGAGATCACCGTCGCCGACCTCACATCCGCGGCCCTGGTGCTGGCCTGTTGGGGCGCCCCCGACGGCACCGGATTGCACTTGCCCGAGCCACCGCCTGCATCAAGCCTTGAGGCGGCAACCACGGTGCTGTCCCAGCTCGGCGCGATCGACGAGGCCGGGCACGCCACCGCACTGGGCCGCCGCCTGGCCCTGATTCCGGCCGACCCCCGGCTGGGCCGTGCCCTGCTCGACGGCGCCCCGCTGCTCGGGGCCGGGAACGTCGCACAAATCGTTGCCCTGCTGGCCGGGGACTACCGCGCCCAGGCCGCTGACCTCGGCGCGCTGCTGGCGGCCCTGCGCAACGGCAGACACCCGCAGTCCGCCACCTGGAAGCGCGAATGCTCGCGGCTGGAACGGATCGCCGGCCGGGAAGCCCATGCGCAGCGGCCGCCAGGCATAGTGGCGATCCATTCCCCCGGAACCGAGCTTGGCCTGGTCGCGGCCCTTGCCTATCCGGGGCAGGTGGCCCGTCGCGTGGACAACGCCACCGGCACCACCTACCTGCTGGCCTCCGGCACGCGCGCGGGCCTGCCCGCCGGAAGCCCGTTGTCACACCACCAGTGGCTGGCGGTCGCCGAGGTGGCACGGGCCGCCGGCCGCGACGCGGCAGGCACCGGCGCGTTGATCCGCGCCGCCGCGCCACTCGACGAGGGCACCGCACTGCTCGCTGCAGCCCACCTGGAAACCGAGACCGTCAACACGGTCTTTGCCAGCGGCAAGCTGTCCGCCCGCAAGGAGCACCGACTCGGGGCTATCGTGCTTTCCAGCACCCCCATGACCCCCACCCGTGCCCAGGGCCGGGCCGCGGTGCTTGACGCCTTGCGCGAGCGCGGGCTCGGCATGCTGAAATTCTCCCCCGCGGCGCAACTGCTGCGCAGCCGGCTGGGAATGTTGCACCGTGAACTCGGGGACCCCTGGCCGGCCATGGACGAGGACTCCCTGCTGGCGGCCGCCGAGAACTGGCTGGCCCCGGAACTCGAGGCGCTCGCCGGAGGGAAGTCCCCGGGTTCCCTGGACCTGGTGGATCCGCTGCGTCGCCTACTGCCTTGGCCCGAGGCCACCGCCATGGATGAGCTGGTCCCCGAGCGTCTCACGGTGCCCAGCGGATCCAGGATACGCATTGACTACCCGGGAATCGACGAACCCGAAGCCCCGCCCGTGGTGGCGGTGAAGCTGCAGGAATGCTTCGGACTGGCCACCTCCCCGGCGCTGGTGCGCGGCCGGGTCCCGGTGCTCTTTCACCTGCTCTCCCCGGCTGGTCGACCGCTGGCGGTCACCGACGACCTGGCATCGTTCTGGTCAGGCCCCTACACCCAGGTGCGCGCGGAAAACCGGGGCCGTTATCCCAAGCACCCATGGCCCGAAGACCCGTGGACCGCACCTGCCACCAAGCACGTCAAAAAGCGGATGGCCGGCGCTTAGGACACGCGGTTCCGGCGCGGGGCCGCCGGCGATAGGTTGCCCGTCTATAAAGATGTTTTACGGCGCAGCGCGGCGAACGCGCCGGTGGACCACAGGGCCCACCAGAGAAGTGGCGGCTGGAAGAACAGGCGAGTCAGACGAGCCCGATCGCTGTCCAGCCCGAATGCTTCGCGGCGCCCGAGGAACTGGGCGAGGTTTCCGGGAAATACTGCCACGAAGAACGCGGCCACCAGCAATCCGACGGGAACGCGGCGGCGCGGCAGGGCAATGAGCGCCGTGCCAAGCCCCATCTCCACCACTCCCGAGCCGAAGACGACGACATCCTTGGCGGCTGGCACCCAATCGGGAACCAGCAATTGGAACTCCTTGCGGGCAAACGTCAGGTGGCTCACTCCGGCCAAGACCAGAAGCACGCCGAGGCTGATGCCTGCCATTCGACGTTTCCGGGGGCGAGGACCGGACGAAGACAGCAGCAGCCCTCGCAGGCCATGGATTCGCTGGTTCATTTCGAATCCCAGCTTGCGAGACCGGGTGTTTGCCCGTCGGGACGTTCCCGAAAAACCACGATCGGCGCGGATTCTTGCGGTGTCACACGATCCCCAACAGTTTCCCGGACTGGTTCCACAGCGCCTCGGAGACCGCATCGTCCTTGGCCTGGGGATTGGTTCGGGCCACCTTGCGACGGGAGAAGTACTCGCCCGAAGGCCACGTCCCGCCGCTGCCCTCGTCGGCCAGCCAGATGAGCGTATCGGCACCCTTCCTGGGCGTTGCGAGGAGTCTGGAGATCAGCCTGTTGCCGTAGATGCCCTCCATGGACGTGCCGGGGGAACGGGAGAAGCCGGTGCTGACGATCCCGGGATGGAACGAGGCGGAGGCGAGGCCCTCGGAACCAAAACGGCGATGCAGTTCGCGGGTGAACATGATCTGTTCGAGTTTGGCGTTCCCGTAGGCTCTTTTGGGATCGTAGTATCGCTCGGCGTTCAGGTCGGAGAGGTCAACCCTGCCGTACAACCTATTCGCCGTGCTGGAGGTGTTGATGACTGCTGCCCGCGAGGCAATGAGCCGTTCAAGAAGCAGCCGGGTCAGTAGAAAAGGGGCAAGGTAGTTGACCTGGAAGGTCATCTCGAACCCGTCGACGGTCAGCTGTCGGGACGGGGTAAAGATGCCGCCGGCGTTGTTCGCCAGCACATCAATCCGCGGGTACTTCTGAAGCAACTGCACCGCGAGAGCCCGGACTTCATCGAGATCGGAGAAATCGACGAGGAAGTGATCGGCCTGGATTTCCCGGGCAACGGCTGCCGTCCGTTCCCGGTTCCGGCCAACCACGACCATTTCGTGTCCCAAACGGCTGAGCGCGCGTGCGGCTTCGGCACCGATCCCGTCGCTTGCGCCGGTGATGACGATCGTTTGACGTCGCATGCGGGTGCCTTTCGAAGCAGGGAGTTGGGACAACTCCTCCGTGAAGCCTACGCGGGCCGGGCCGACGCAGATCGACCTCAACACGCAAGGCATGTGATGCGCAACGTGTGGCGGGCGGCTACGAGGCTCCCGGTGCAGGCGCAACGGCCTCCCCGGGGTGGCCGCACATGGGCCAGCCATGGCTTCGCCACAGCAACACCATGGGGCGGAGGCCTACTGTAGGAATCCAAAGCACCAGCCAGGATTCACGATCAAGCGAGGAACGACGCCATGGAACAGCACCAGCAGCACCTGAGGCCGAGCGCCGGCCACCCGACCTACAAGGGCCGGAGTCTTCCGCGGCCCGACGAGGATCTCGAGGACCAGGGACTCGGGTTCGATGTGCAGACGCTCATCGGGCGCCGCGGTGCGCTCAAGGCCTTCGGCGTTGGCGCCCTGGCACTGGGCCTGGCCGCGTGCACCGCCACCCCCAACGACGCATCCACCGGTGCGGCGGGCACCTCCGCCGGGGAGATCCCCGACGAGACGGCCGGGCCCTACCCGGGGGACGGATCAAACGGGCCGGACGTGCTGGAACAAAGTGGCATCGTGCGCCGCGACATCCGCTCGAGTTTCGGGGACGCCAGCGGCACCGCGGTGGGCGTTCCCTTGGACCTGGAACTGAACATCAAGGACCTGGCCAACGGCGGCGCGGCATTTGCCGGCGTTGCCGTCTACGTCTGGCAATGCGACCGGGACGGGAACTACTCGATGTACACCCCGGCAGCCGAGCAGGAAAACTACCTGCGCGGGGTGCAGGTAGCCGATGCGGAGGGCACAGTGCGTTTCACCAGCATCTTCCCCGCCTGCTACCCCGGGCGCTGGCCCCACATCCACTTCGAGGTCTACCCGGATGCCGCATCGATCACCGACTCCGCCAAGGCGATCGCCATCTCCCAGGTGGCGTTGCCCCAGGACGTTTCCGACGCCGTGTACGCAACTGACGGCTACTCGGAATCGGTGCGGACCTTGGCACGATTGTCCCTGGAAAGCGACAACGTCTTCGGTGACGACGGGGGCGCCAGCCAATTGGCGACTGTCACGGGGGAGACCGGCGCCGGCTATAAGGCGGTGCTGGACGTGCGCGTCGATACCAGCACCGCACCCGCCGCCGGGGCGATGCCCCGCGGCACCCTGCACGGAGGCAACGGCTAGGAAACAGGGGAAGCCCCGCGCCGCGGCTTAGGCGAAGGCCGAGATCCCGGTGATCGAGCGCCCGATGATCAACGCCTGGACGGTCTCGGTGCCCTCATAGGTGTGGATGGCCTCGATGTCGGCAATGTGCCGCGCCACCCGGTTCTTGAGCAGGATGCCGTTGCCGCCGAGCAGGTCACGGGCGTTGGACGCGATGCCGCGGGCCAGCCGCGTGCAGGTGAACTTCGCCAGCGATGCCTGCACCGGGGTCAGGGTTCCCGCCTCCTCGCGTCGGGTGGCCTGCATGACGGTGAGCTGCATGGTGGCAAGCTCGGAATGCATGCGGGCCAGGCGTTCCTGCACGATCTGGCTGGCCGCAAGCGGCCGGCCGAACTGGATGCGCTGGGCCGCGTATTGCACGGCCGTCTCGTAGCAGGCGGTGGCGTGGCCCACGGCGGACCAGGCGACGCCCAGGCGCGTGGCGAAGAGGACCTTGGAGGTGTCCTTGAAGCTGTTGGCCCCGGGCAGCACGTGCGAGTCCGGGACAAAGACGTTCTCCATGCGGATGTGCGCCTGCCAGATGGCGCGCAGGGACAGCTTGCCCTCGATGGTGGTGCCGGTATAGCCCTCCCACTCCTGCTGCACGATGAAGCCGCGGACCTTGTTCTCTTCGTCGCGCGCCCACACGATGGTGATTCCGCCCGTGGAGCCGTTGCCGATCCACTTCTTTTCGCCGCTGATCCGGTAGCCGCCCGCAACGCGCACGGCGCGGGTCTCCAACGACACCGAATCCGAGCCGTGGGTGGGTTCGGTGAGCGCGAAGGCACCGAGCACTTCGGCATTGGCAAGCTTCGGGCCCCAGTGGGCGATCTGCTCGGGGGAGCCGCACTCGGTGATCGAGCGCAGGGCCAGCCCGGCCTGCACCGCGGCAATGGTGCCCACCGATCCATCGGCGCGGGAGAGCTCCATGTTCACTAGCCCTGCGGCCAGCACGCTCATTTGCGGGTAGCCCTCAAGTTCCAGACCATCGCGCAGCAGGTCCAGCTCGCCCAGGCGCTTGGCCAGATCCAGCGGGTAGTCGGACTTGTCCCAGAACTCGTCGATGACGGGACGTACCTCGTCCAGGCCGAACTTCCGTGCCCTGTCCCAGTAAACGCGATCCTCCGCATTGACATCCTCGAAGAGGCCTGCCGGATCGACATCCACCTCGCCCCAGAGCTCGTACTCCGGTTCAACGACACCGGAAGGAAAATCGGTGTTCAGGCTGGCTTCAATGCTCATGGCGGAGTGGTGCCCTTTCGTCGGCGGCGGAAATGTCGCTAAGGCACCAGCATACTGGAACTCAGTTTCAGGTCAAGAAACTCCGGTTCAGGCGTTTTGTGTGGCGCGCCACTGGTCCGCAAGCATTGCGTAGACGTATCCGTCCTTCCAGGTGCCGTCGCGGTGCAGGGCGCCGGCGACCAGGTGGCTTTCGCGGCGCATCCCCACGCGTTCCATGAGCCGCCACGAGGGCTCGTTGGCGGCAAAGCAGCGGGCGTGTACCCGGCGCAGGCCCAGGTCGGCGAAGCAAAGGCGCAGCAGGAAGGACACCGCCTCGGTGGCAAGCCCGCGCCCGCCGGCCGCCGGGTCCAAGGACCACCCGAGCTCCGCCTCGGTCCCCGCTGCCAGGTGCGCGACCTCGCGCTGGGACCACGCGTCCCCGAGGCGAACCACCGCTTCCCCGACGACGGTGCCGGCGGACTCCATGACGAGTCTGTCTCGCAGGTGCGCCGGGTCGGTAAAGGAATGGCGGTAGTCCGGAAGGTCGTTCCAGGCGGAGGTGACCCAGCGGGAGGACTCCGGAAGCCGGCGGTAGGCCCAAGTGGCCTCGGCATCCGATGCGGCGGCGGGGCGCAGCACGAGCCGTTCGGTCGCCCGCGGCCAGCCGGGGAGGGAATGAAGCCTCGAGTGTGGGGGTTCCACCGCGGGGTCCCTCGCGTCCGGCCTAGCCGTTCGCGCGGTTCAGGGCCGCGCGAACCTGGGACAGCACCGACTCGGTGTCCGGGGTGCCGCCGGCAATGGTGATGACCACCGTCGTCGGCTCGGGTGCGGGTGTCGATTCCTGCGGCTCGAGCACCGGGGTGAACACCGATCCCAGAGCCAGCAGCTCGCGCTCCAGGTCGGGACGGCGGGTGTCTTCCGGGTGGCGCAGCCAGCGGCGCAGGTGGTCGTTGTGGACCGAGACCACCCCGGAGGCAAACGCGATGGACATGGCCCGCCCGTTCGGCAGCGAGTACAACCCGCGGTCACGCAGGTGGTTGCGGAACACCCGTTCGTAGCGGTGGATGGAGACCAGTTCGCGGTCGCGCAGGGAAGGTACGTCCAGCAGCAGGCGGTGGCGCAGCCCCGCGGCCTCGGGCCTGGCCGTGTGCTGGTCGAAGACGGTCAATCCGGCATGCACCAACGAGGCCACGGGGCCGGCCGAGGAAGTGGCAAGCACCGTTTCCAGGTGGTGGATGATGGTTTCCATGTCCGCGAAGACCATTTCCTCCTTCGAACCGAAGCGCCGGAAGAAGGTGGAACGAGAAATGCCCGCCGCCTGGGCCAGCGAGTCGACGCTGGTGGCGTCGAAGCCCTTTTCCACGAGCAGGCGCAGCGCGGCATCGGGAACCGCGGAGGAGGTGATCATGCACGCGAATCTAGCATGCCGCCGGTTTCTCCCGCCCCCGATTGGACGCCGCATTGCGCGAATGTGTCACAGCCCACAGGGCATGCGATCCCCGGACCTTGCCCCGCGCCACACCGGGGAAGCTATAGCCGTGGCGGAGCGCCAAACCATAGGGTGGGTTAACGAGTACCACCACAGCGACCCACGACCAGGAGAAAAACCATGGGCTTCAGCATTGCCAACACCGCACTACGACTCGTCTCGGGCGCCTACATCCTCAACAGCGGCATCGGCAAGCTGCGCATGGACGCCGAATCCGCCGAGGGCCTGCAGTCCATGGCCTCCAACGCCATCCCGCAGGTCGAAAAGGTCGAACCGGCCGTCTTCGGCAAGGCGCTGGCCTTCGGCGAGATCGCCGTGGGCTCAGCCCTGCTGACCCCGTTCATCCCCTCGCGCCTGGCCGGCCTTGGGCTGGGTGCCTTCGCGGCCGGACTGGTCGCCACCTACCTCAAGACCCCGGGACTGACCGAGTCCGACGGCATCCGCCCCACGCCCAACGGCGTCCCGATGGCCAAGGACCTCTGGCTGGCCGGCATTGCCGCGGCCCTGGTCTTCGGCCGCGGCAAGGCGAAGACCAAGATCAAGGAAGTCACCGCGAAAAAGAAGTAGCGCCACTCCCGCAGGGGACGCGCGCGGATCAGTTGCTGCGCGCGCCCTTGCGGAACAACGCCGCCAGCAGGGCAGCTGCCATGGCCACGATGCCCGGCAGCAACAGCGCCTGGCCCAGGGCCAGCGAGAAGGCCTGATGCAGGAATTCGGGCACCGCTGCCCCGGTTCCCGGCTCGGCCGGGGAACCGCTCACCACGGAGGCAGGTCCGTCGGCAGCCAGTGCGGCAACGGCCTTTTCCGACTCCACGGCAATGCGCGATTCCATCATCAGCGCGATCAACGCCGAACCCAGCACCGCGCCGACCTGCCGGGTGGTGTTGTATACCCCGGATCCTGCCCCGGCGTCCGCCTGGCCCAGGTCGCGGGTGGCGGTCAGTGAAACCGCGGGCCAGATCATGGCCGAGCCCAGTCCCATGAACACCGGTGGAAGCAACAGCAGCCAGAACGGGGTGTCGGCCCGCAGCATCAGCCCGTAGACCGTGATCGAGGCGCCAAAGAGGAAGAAACCGGGGATCGCGAAGTACTTGGCCTCGATTTTCCCGACGTTCTTGCCGACCACCGGGGCCAGCGCGCCTGCCACCACGGCCATGGGCGCGAGCATGAGCGCGGAAAGCGTCGGGGTGAGCCCGCGCACCGACTGCAGGTAGAGGATCATCGGGAAGCTCATGGCGGTGATGGACAGCCCCATGAAGGCGATGGCGATGTTGGCCAGCGAGAAGTTCCGGTCCCTGAACAGGCCCAGCGGTACCAGCGGCTCGGCCCGGTTGGCGCCCTGCCACCAGATGAACACCCCCAGCAGCACGGCCCCGCCGATGATCAGGTGCCACGAGCCGATGGGCCCGATGAACGGTCCCCAGTCGTGCGTGTTGCCTTCCTGGATTCCGAAGACCAGTGCGAACATCGCCACGGCGCTCAATCCCACGCCCAGCCAGTCGAAGGAGTGGGAGTGGCGCGGAAGTTCGGGCACCTTGGCCAACACGCGCCAGATGGCGATGATGCCCACCGGAACGTTCACAAAAAAGATCCATTCCCAGCCCAGCGTGTCGACGAACACGCCGCCGGCGATCGGGCCGACCAGCGTGGCAATGCCTGCCACCGCGCCCCACACGCCCATGGCGGCGCCGCGGCGGGCGTAGGGGAACATGCGGGTAATGAACGTCATGGTCTGCGGGCTCATCATCGAGGCGCCCAGGCCCTGGACCACGCGTGCAACGATCAGCGTGGTGATGTCGGGAGCCAGCCCGCACCACAGCGAGGACGCGGTGAAGACGATGAGGCCGATGAGGTAAATGGTGCGCGGGCCAAACCGATCCCCCAGGCGCCCGGTGATCAGCAGCGGCACCGCGAACGCCAGCAGGTAGGCGCTGTTGACCCAGATGACCCCGTTGATGTCGGTGTCCAGCCCGTTCATGATGGCAGGCATTGCGGTGGAGACAATGGTGGAGTCAAGCAGGATCATGAAGAAGCCGATGACCAGCGCCCACAGGGCACCCCATGCAAGCTTGTCCTGTTTGGTTTCCGTCACGCGCTGGTTCACATTCACCGCCCGAGCCTACTCCGGGTCGCCAAGGTAATACAGGGTATTGAGCCCCACCTCACACTGCACTGTTTTTGTGCCTAGGGGAGGTTGACGATGCCGTCGATGCAAGTCAACGAGTGCCCGGCAATCCATACGCCTGCGGCGTCGGACTCCACGTGCAGGATCGCCGAGCGGCCCAGACGGGTGCCCTGGCGCACGGTGTAGGAGGCCGGGGCCAGCCCGGACCCGGTGAGCCACACGCCGAAGCCGGCATTCAGGGAGCCGGTCGCAGGGTCTTCCTGAAGGCCCTCGCCGGGGCAGAAGGCCCGCACCTCATAGTCGGCGGGGGCGCCGGTGACGACGTTGCGGAAACGCTGGGAGCCCCGACGCTCGTCGGCCGCCGATACCGGGCTCAATTCCTCCCGCGCCCCGGCCGGCCGGGCCTCGGGTACATTCGGGTCGTAGGAACGGGCGGGAACGCCGCCGACGGTGTGCGGGGCGATGACCCCGATCTCCAGCCCGGCCAGGGCCGTATAGTCGGGCTCCAGCGAAAGCACCAGGTCCGCATCGCGCAGCAGCAATCCCGCCCAGTTGGGCCCGTTGGCCACCCACTGGTGCGCCAGCACGTCCTCCCGCGCCAGGCCGAGTCCGCCCAGCGCCCATTCCAGCACGTCTTCCTCGAGCTCCCCGGTGCGCATCATGGGCGGGGCCTTGAAGGCCAGGGATTCGGGGTCCTCGGGGTCCTCGCCGGGGACCCTGCGTACCTCGATGAGCCCGGCTCCGCATTCCTGGAGCAGACCCGCGGGGTTCTTGGGCACGCCGCCGGCTTCCAGCCATGCGTGCGCCGCACCCAGGGTGGGGTGCCCGGCAAAGGGAAGTTCCGTGGTGGTGGTGAAGATCCGTGCCCGGTAGTCGGCATCCGGATGTGTGGCCGGCAACAGGAACACGGTCTCGGCAAGGTTGGTCCAATTGGCGAAGCCCAGCATTTGCGCATCGCTGAGCCCACCGCCGTCAAGCACCACGGCCAGGCCGTTGCCGGTGTAGGGGGAGGAGGCGAAGACATCTACTTGCTTGTATGGGCGGGCAATACTCATGCATGAATCGTGTCATATCCGCCTGCGCGGCGTCCCGGATGACGTTGTTTTGTCATCCAACACCGCTCTTGCGTGGGCCTTGCGTCCCTTGAGGGGTGCCGGTCCGGCTCCGGGCCGGGGGCATCGCGGGCAGGGAAAGGGCACCGGTCCCGCGCCACGAAGCCGTGATGCCGAACCGATGCCCGCGGGTGTTCCCGCGCTCCGTTACCAGCGGTGGGCCACGTCGATCACCAGGCGGCTGGTGCTTCCGTCGGCGGCGGTGAGGACGAAGGTGCGGAACGGAAGCCGGGCGCGGACGCCCAGGCCGAAGGAAGTCTGCCCCTCGAAACTGCCCAGGTAGGCGACCTGGCGGAAGGTGGTGTAGCCGGAAACGTTCTTGGCGTTGGTCCGGTTGGCCGGGTTGTAGGTGGGGGTGCCGGAGCTCGTGTAGGCGGGTGCCTTCACGATGATGCGCAGGTCGGCGGCGCCTGCAAGCGGGACATGCTTGCCCTGGCCCTCGGTGAAGACTGCGTTGACATAGCGCACGTCGTAGCCCTTGACCTTGCCCTTGAGGTCGATGACCATCCGGTCATAGCAGGTGTGGCGGCCGGTGCGGACGTTGGTGATGGTGGCGGACGAGTATGCGGCGACGGAGTCGGCGAGCGAGCCCCAGGTGATGCCGCAATAGGGGGCGGTGGCCGCCGTGGCGGTTGCCGCCGGGGAAACGGGGGAGATGCCGAGTCCCGCGATGAGTAGTGCACCGGCGATGCCGGCGGTGATCCTGGATTTCACGGTGTGCCTCGCTAAGGGCGGAAAATTCGGGTGGAGGGGGGTGGTGAGATCAGCTTGCGCGCCGGGAAACGGCCTCGCAAGGGGGTTTACGCACAATCCATGCCATTGCAACCCGCAGGAGATATGACGGACGTCGTGGTGCGATATCCAGCCGACACCCAAGGGCGTGTGACAACCTGTTGATATGCAGATCTTTGCCACCGGAACATTGGACGACGCCCTGAACGAGGCAGTGCAGAACACGAACGCATTACCCGATGCCATCCGGCCGTGGGTTGTGGTTGCGATCGGGTTACTGTCCGCGATCGTTATCACCGTGGTCCTGTCCTTCATTCTCAAGCGCTTGCTGCACCGGATCCAGGGTCTTCCTCCCGAACGCACCCTGCGACGCGCGCCGTTGCTGTTCACCCTGGCCTTTGCCTTCACCAAGGTCGCCGTGGGAGTGGGCTTTGCCCCGAGCCAATGGGTCACCATCTGGCAGTTCCTGCTGTTGCTGGGGCTGATCAGTTCCATCGCGTGGTTGCTGATCGTCGCGATAGGCGTCTTCGAGGACATCGTCCTGGCCAGGTACCGCGGGGACGACGGGAATCCCCGGCGTCTGGCCAAGATCCAGACGCAGGTTGGATTGCTGCGCCGGGTGGTCACCGCGTTGATCATCACCCTGGCCGTGGCAGGGGCCCTGCTCACGATTCCCGAGGTCAGGGCGCTGGGCGCCGGCCTGCTGGCCTCCGCCGGCCTGATTTCCGTGGTCGCGGCGCTCGCCGTGCAGTCCTCCCTGGCCAACGTCTTTGCCGGGCTGCAGATCGCCTTCACGGACGCGATCCGGGTCAACGACACCGTGGTGGTGGAGACCCAGCGCGGAACCATCGAGGAGATCACGCTGACCTACGTGGTGGTGCTGCTGCTGGACGGTCGACGGATGATCATCCCCTCGACCCACTTCACCACGACCCCGTTCGAGAACTGGTCGCGCCGCAGCACCGAGATCAGCGGCTTCGTGCTGCTGGATTTGAACTGGAACGCACCCATCGAGCACCTGCGCACCCGCACCCAGCAATTGCTTGCCTCGACGGATTTGTGGGACGGACGCATCGGGGACCTGAACGTGACAGATGCCATCGGAGGAATCCTGAAAGTCACGATTGGTGTCAGCGCAAGGAACCCCGGGGACCTGTACGACCTGCGCAACTACGTCCGCGAGCACCTGATTGCCGAGCTCGGCAAGGACTACCCCGACGCACTGCCCAAGCCAGTGATGCCCGGTTCAGCCCCGGCCTGACCCGCAGCCCCATCTTCAGGGGCCGGGAACAGTGCTCAGAGGTACAGGGCGGCAGGCCCGTAGTTAGCACGCTCCCGGGCCGCGGCTGTACGTTCGCGCAGGATCGCGACCATCTCGTCGGCCTTGGCGATCAGGTCCCTGATCGCGGCATCGTCGCGGTCGACCCAGCGGGTCAGCGGCTCGGCGTGGGTTGGCACGAAGTCCTTGTGCGGCTCCCACACAAAGAGGGTGCGTTCGGCTCCGAGCACGTATTGCTGCCAGAACACCTGGCGCAGGTAGTTCCGCGGGATCGTCTTGAACGGCTTGTTGGTGGTCTTGATCTCCGCCAGTTCAACACGACCGGCCTCGCGGATTCCCAACCCGTCGGGCGTGGCCAGGTGAATGTGGTTCTCCGCCGCGTGGAAGAGCTGCGTGGAGGGCATGATCCCGAAGTTCTCCTGCACCCAGGCGGCGATCACCGGTTCGCGGGCCCGGCCGTGGTCGGTGTAGGGGTTCCCGCCGAAGCCCGAGCCGTGCAGCTTGTCCCAGGCCGCGGACGCAATGGACTTCGGAGTGGAAAGTTTCGCCACGTCGGTCGCCGTGATGCCCTGCGAACGGGCCCGCAGCCACGCGATCCGGTCGGAGGAATCGGCGACGATTCGGCTCAGGCACGGCACGGCGGGGGCATCATTCAACGGGGAAGTCACTTGCCCCATTCTTCCCAACATTTCCCGGATCGGTTAACCGGGACACGTGTCCGGGGTGTTTTCCCGCGTTGACGCGGGACTATCCGCGGGCAGTTCCCGCGCGTAGCCTGAAAGCGGAACGGCAAACAGCGCGATGGCCGCAGACCGGAGCCCATCCGCAATCGACCAAGGGAGTGTTGGGTAGTGGAACGAAAACTCGGTGTCAGTACCTGGGTCTGGAGATCCCCGCTTTCCAACCGCTCGCTGGGGGAACTTGCCGCGCACGTGGCCACGTTGGGCTTCGACGCCATCGAGCTGCCGCTGGAAAACCTCGGAGACTGGGATGCCCACGTGGCCCGCGACGTCCTGCAGGGCCACGGGTTGGCACCCGTGGTCACCGCTACGATGCCGCACGGCCGCAACCTCGTGGTGGCGTCCAAGGCAGAAATCTCGGCCACCCAGGATTACCTGCGCGGGGTCATCGACGCGGCGGCGATCCTGGGCGCCACCACGGTGGCCGGACCGTTTTACGCAACCACCGGCCGCCTCTGGCCGATGACCGGGGATGAACGCAACTCAACCTACGGGCAATTGCGTTCCAACCTCGTCCCGCTGGTGGAGCATGCCGCGGCCCGCGGCATCACCCTGGCCATCGAGCCGCTCAACCGCCACGAGACTTCCCTGCTCAACACCGTGGACCAGGCCTTCGACGCGCTTGAACCGATGTTGGGTCCCGGCCTCGGGATGGCACTGGACACCTACCACCTGAACATCGAGGAGCGGGACATCGCCGCCTCCGTCGCCCGCGCCATGGGGCACATCGCCCACGTCCAGGTCAGCGGCAACGACCGCGGCACCGTCGGCGCTGACCACTTTGACTGGCACGGTTTCGTGCACGCCCTTGACCTCGCCGGCTACGCGGGCCCGCTCTGCCTGAAATCCTTCGCCCCGGACAATCCGACCCTTGCGGCTGCCGCCTCTATCTGGCGGCCGCTGGCCAGCAACCAGGATGCCCTGGCGGCGGATTCCCTGGGGTACCTCAAGAACTTGCAAATCGGGGGACTGCGCTAGGCCCGGTGTTCATCCAGTGCGAGCGCGGCGGCGGCCAGCACCTGTTGCACGCTCGGCACCCCGGACGCACGGAACACTTCGGTCCCGTCCCGGCGCACGACCAGGGTAGGCGTGGAGGCGATGCCAATTGCATCCGATTCCTCTAGGTTCGACAGCACGTCGACCTCGCTGATCCGTGCCTGCGGAAGCAATTTTCCCGCGTCCCTGAGCACGGAGCGGGCACGCACGCACGGTGCGCAGAAGGCGGAGGTGTAAAGAACTAGTTCCATCACCTGGGTACAACCCAGGACCGGCGCTTTCGATTCCCGTCCATGCCCATGGCGCGGCCCGGTCATTGTGCCCGAGGTGGCCACGGAGGATCATCGTAGCCAACATCAATGGAACAGGGCGAGGACCGATGCGAAGCATAATCCTGGGAGCAGCAGCCGGACTGGCGTGGTCGGCGACGATGCGCATGTACATGAGGAACCTCGTCGGGGACGCCTCGCGGGTCAATCCCCGGAACACCATTGTCGGGATCATGCTTCCCGGGGCCATCACGGGCGCGATGCTGGCGCACAGCGCCGACCTGCGGGCGGCGGACCCCGAACGAAATCTGGACCGGTTCTCGGCCAGCCCGCTGGTCTTCGCAGCTTGCACGCTGCCGCTTCCCGGGCTCTTGCGCAAACTCATTGAAACGGGCGAGGGATCCAACGCCATCGCCACACCCCTGTTTGGCATGGCCGGAGGAATGGTGCTGGCCGGCCGCGGCCCGCTCTGGGCGCGTATAGCGGCGGGCACGATCGTTGCGGGGCACATTCCGCTGCTGGCCGCGATGGGTCCGAAGTTTTTCATGACGTCCCCGCCCACCGGGCGCGAACGCGTGGGGTTCGCCGTGAACACCCTCATCTACGGCGCCTGCATGGCGGCCTTGGCCGCTGCCTGCTCCATACCGTTGCGCCGCGGCCGCCCGGTCCCGGACGGCCAGGACCAGCCGCAACCCTAAGCCCCCCGCCACGGATCTCCGGCCCTGGAAGGATACGGGCGTTGAACCAGTCACCATCGGCTCCGATCCCTTGGGTGCGGGGATCCGAAAAGCTGCTGGCACGACCGGCACAAGCGGTGTGGCGAGGTGAGTCACCTAGTTTTTCCGGAGCAAGTCCCAGTTGGCGGCAAGCTTCGAGTTCCGGCGCCCGTAGCCGAGGTAGATCGCGGCGCCGATGACCATCCACACCGCGAAGACCACCCAGGTGCCCACCCCGAGGTTGAGCATCAGGTAGCCGCAGAAGAGGATCGCGAGAATCGGGGTCAGGGGGTAGAGCGGAACCTTGAAGGTGCGCGGCAGCTGAGGCTGCGTGCGGCGCAGGAAGATCACCGCAAGGGAGACCAGCGAGAACGCGAAGAGCGTGCCGATGGACGTGGCATCGGCCAGCTGGCCCAGCGGCACCAGTCCGGCCACCAGGGCCACCACGCCGCCGGTGATCCAGGTCCCTGCGACCGGTGCGCCGTTTCGCGGGGAGATGCGGCCGAAGACCGCCGGCACCATGCCGTCGCGGCTCATCGCCACCAAGATGCGGGTCTGCCCGTAGAGCACCGTGATCACGATGGAGACGATGGCCAGCACGGCGCCGGCGGCAAAGAGCAGCGCCACCCAGCCCTGGCCGGTGACCTCCTCGAGCAACTGCACCAGCGCCGCTTCCTTGCCTTCGAACCAGGTCCATTGGCGGGCGCCGATCGCCGCGATGGCCACCAGGATGTAGAGGGCGGTGATGATGACCATGGACAGCACGATGGCCCGCGGCAGGTCGCGCTGCGGGTTCTTTGCTTCTTCGCCGGCCGTGGAGGCGGCGTCGAACCCGATGTAGGAGAAGAACAGGCGGGCTGCGGCCGCCGAAACCCCGGCGGTGCCCATCGGCAGCAGCGGATCGAAGTTCGACGAGGTGAAGGCGCTGAAGGCGATGACGATGAAGAAAAGAAGCACCGCGATCTTGATGAACACCAGCACGGTGTTGACCATTGCGGATTCCTTGGTGCCGCGCACCAGCAGCACCGTGGCGAACAGGACGATCAGCAGGGCCGGGACGTTGAACACCCCGCCGTCGGACCCCGGGGGATTGGTCAGTGCCGCGGGCAGGGCCACGCCCAGCGAACGGGCCATCTCATTGAGGTATTCGCCGGCTCCCACCGCAATCGCCGCGACGGAGACCGCGTACTCGAGCACCAGGCACCACCCGCAGATCCAGGCCAGGCCCTCGCCCATGGTCGCGTAGGTGTAGGTGTAGCTCGATCCGGAAACGGGCACCGCGCCGGCCATTTCCGCGTAGGAGAGCGCCGCAAAGAGTGCCGCGAGACCGGCGATGGCGAAGGAGATCCACACCGCAGGCCCGGCCATCGGCACCGAGGAGGAGAGCACCACGAAGATGCCGGTTCCCAGGGTGGCGCCGACGCTGATCATGGTCAGGTGCAGCAGCCCGAGCGTGCGGCGCAGCTTGGGTCCGTCGCCGGTTCCGTTGCCTGCCTCGGCGATGAAGGACTCGATGGGCTTGCGGGCTCCCAGTTGCTGGCGAAGCGTCGGACGCGTCGTGCCCGTTGCGATGTTGTGCGTGGTCATGTAGGCAATTTTTGCATTCTTCCAAGGCAGCGGATTTTGCGGCAAGGGGCCGCCGACCGCGCAAAAACCGCGCAATATGCAGGTCAATGAATAGTTATTAGTGTCGGATGTCGTCTCGCATTGTGGGCAAACTTACCCGAATTCCACCGAAATCCTGTATATGCACCCGTCCAAGGGGCGCCATTGAGGCATCCGAGGTTCCCTAAGCCTCGCGCAAAACCATTCATCCACCCGGAACCCCGCCGCATGGCGGCGCAGGCGATCAGGCGAAGTACACGCCGATCCGGTTTCCGTCGATCTCCTCGATGCGGATGTCGATGTCGTACACGTCGCGCAGCACGTCCCCGGTCATGATCTCAGCGGGCGATCCCTGGTGCACCAGCACGCCCTCGCGCATCGCCAGGATGGTGTCCGAGTAACAGGAGGCGAAGTTGATGTCGTGGATGACGATGACCACGGTCTTGCCCAGCTCGTCGGCCAGCCGGCGGATCATGCGCATCATCTCCACCGAGTGCTTCATGTCCAGGTTGTTCAGCGGCTCGTCAAGCAGGAGGTAGTCGGTGTCCTGGGCCAGCACCATGGCGATGTAGGCGCGCTGGCGCTGCCCGCCGGAGAGCTCGTCCAGGAACCTGTCGGCCAGCGGAGTCAGGTCCAACTGCTCCATGGCCTGAAGGATGTGCCGCTCGTCCTCGGCGGTGGGGTGGCCCCCGGAGTGCGGGAAACGGCCGAAGCCCACCAGATCCCGCACGCGCAGGCGCATGGTGATGTGGTTTTCCTGGCGCAGGATCGCCATCGACTTGGCCAATTGCTTGCTGGGCGTGCGCCCGATGTCCAGGCCGGCGATGGACACCGATCCGTTGTCCATCGGGATCAGCCGCGAAATCAGCGAGAGCAGCGTGGATTTTCCCGCACCGTTGGGCCCGATGATGGAGGTGACCCCGCCGGCGGGGATGGTGGTGCTCACCGCGTCCACCACGGTGGTCCCGGAATAGGACTTGGTCACCGAATCAATGCAAATCACTTCAGGGAACCCTTCAAGAGCAGGTACAGGAACAGCAGGCCGCCGGCGAACTCGATGATCACGCTCAGGGCCGTGGCGAAGCCGAAGACGCGCTCCAGCACCAGCTGGCCGCCGATCAGCGTGAGAGCACCTAGCAGGCAGACGATGGGGATCAGGGCGGCGTGGGAGAACTTGCGCACCATCTGGTAGGCCAGCGAGACCACCAGCAGCCCGAAGAAGGTCACCGGACCCACCAGCGCGGTGGAGACCGCGACCAGGATCGAACAGAGCACCAGCACCAGCGTGACGATGCGCCGGTGGTCCACGCCCAGGTTGACGGCCGTGTCGCGGCCCAGCGCCAGCACGTCGAAGGTCTTGCGAAGCTTCCACACCACCGCGGCCGCCAGCACCACGACGACGGCGGAGATTCCCAGCAGCACCGGTTCGACCTGGTTGAAGGAGGCGAAGAACAGATCCTGCAGCACGATGTATTCGCTCGGTTCCATCAGGCGCTGCAACAGCGAGGAGAATCCGCGGAAGAGCGTGCCGATGACGATGCCAACCAGTAGCATCAGGTGCAGCGAGCCGGTGCCGCCGGTGAACAGCCAGCGGTAGAGCAGCGCGGAGAAGAGCACCATCAGCGCCACCTCGACCCCGAACTTCAGCGACGGGGCGGCGGTGAGCAGCGTGGAGGAGCCCAAGGCGAAGACCAGCCCGGTCTGGATCAGGATGTACAGCGCGTCGAAGCCCATGATCGAGGGGGTCAGGATGCGGTTGGCCGTCACGGTCTGGAACATCAGCGTTGACAGGCCCACCGCGACCGCGACCACCAGCATGGCCCCGACGCGGATGCCCCGGCGGGTCAATGCATAGGCGATGTTCCCGCCCAGGTCGACGGTCATGAATGCGGCGATGCAGCCCAGGGTGAGCACAGCCAGCACGATGACCAGCGTTCGCGGGGACATGCCCCTGGGGGACAGCGCACCCAGCGTGAAGCCGGTGCGGCCGCGGCGCGGGGATGGATTCGGGCCCCCGGCGGCGGGAGCCGGTGCGGCGGAAAGGGTCTTAGGCATTGCGTTTCCTGGTTCTCAGCAGCAGGGCCAGGAAGATGGTGGCGCCGAGCACGCTCATCACCATGCCCACGGGGACCTCGTAGGGGAAGCGGATGGTGCGGCCGATGATGTCGCACACCAGCACGAAGCCCGCGCCGAAAAGCGCGGTCCAGGGCACTGCCCGGCGCAGGTTGTCGCCGAAGAGCAGTGAGACGATGTTCGGCACGATCAGCCCGAGGAACGGCACGGCGCCCACGGTGGTGACCACCACGGCGGAGATCAGCGAGACCAGCACCATCCCCAGGCGCATGACCGCTTTGTAGTTCATCCCCAGGTTGGTGGTGAAGTCGGCGCCCAGGCCAGCGACGGTGAACCTGTCCGCGGCCAGGTAGCCGGCCAGGGTGAGCGCCGCCACGAGCCACAACAGCTCATAGCGGCCGCGCAGCACCCCGGAGAAGTCCCCGATCATCCAGTTGCTCAGCGTCTGGAGCAGGTCGTACTTGTAGGCGAAGAAAGTTGTCACCGAGCCGATGACCCCGCCGAGCATGATGCCGACGATGGGCACCAGCAGGGTGTTGCGGGCCGGCAGCCGGCCCAGCACCGCCAGGAAGAGCGCGGTGCCGCCGAGGGCAAACACGCCTGCCACGCCCATCTTCAACATGATGGGGGCGGCGGGCAGCACGACGGTGACCACCAGGATGCCCAGGGTCGCCGACTCCACGGTGCCCACCGTGGAAGGCTCGACGAACCGGTTGCGCACCATCAGCTGCATGATCAGGCCAGCCACCGCCACCGCGGTTCCGGCCAGTACAACGGCCAGGGTGCGGGGCACCCGGGAGATCCACAACAGGTCCCAGGCCTCCGGGTCGCCGGCCAGCAACTGCGGCAGGGAGACTTCGGAGACCCCTACGAACAGGCTCACGACCGCCAGCAGCAGGACCGCGACGGTGCCCAGAACCAGCCACGCTGTTTCCGAGGGTTTTTTGGAACGCCGAACGGCCACCGCGGGAACTTGCTCCGCGGCGGCCGTTCGGCTCAATACTGGTGCGCTCATGATGTGGAAGGCGTCGTCGAGGCGGTGCCTACAGGGCCGAAGCGACCTCGTCGATCATCGTCGCGGTGTTGTCCAGGCCGTATCCGATCATGTACCAGGCGTTGGAGTCCAGGCCCACGATCTTGTCGTTCTTGGCGGCGTTGGTGGAGGCGACCAGCTCGTTGTCCAGCACGGCCTTGGCGGCCTCGCCCGAGGTTCCCATGGCCGAATCGCGGTCAATCACGTAAAGGGTGTCGGGGTTGTTGGTCTTCAGGAACTCGAAGGAGATCGACTCGCCGTGTGAGCCCTCCGACTTGATGTCGGCAACCGTGGACACGCCCAGGACGTCGTGGATCAGGCCGAAGCGCGAGCCGGCTCCGTAGGCGGTCAGTTCGCCGCCGGAAGTCATGATGATCAGGCCCTTGCCTGCGTTGGCGCTCTTGGCCTTGGTGTCGGCGATCTTGGTGTCGAGCGCCGCGAGCTTCTCATCGACCTTGGTTTCGACGTCGAAGATCGTCCCGATCTTTCCGGCCTGCTCCTTGAAGGAATCCAGCGGCTTGGCGGCGTCCACGGTCAGGTCGACGGTGGGGGCGATCTTGGACAGTTCCTCGTAGGAGGCGGCGGTGCGGCCGGTGATGATGATCAGGTCCGGGTTGCCGTTGGAGATGGCCTCGAAGTCGGGTTCCTTCATGGAACCGATCTTGGTGACGGCGGCGTCGTTGTACTTGGCCAGCGATTCCGGGTACTTGGTTTCCGGGACGCCGTCGGCCTCGAGGCCAAGGGCCGTCATGGAGTCGAGTACGCCCAGGTCGAAGGTGTAAACGGTTTCCGGGTTGACCGGAACCTCCGTGGTGCCCTGTGCATGGGTGATGCTGACGGTCTTGCCGTCGGCGGCCGCGGCATCGGCCTCGGTGGATCCGCCGCAAGCGGTCAGTGCAAGCAGGGATGCGCCGGCGGCAAGCGCGCCGAGAACGACGCGAACAGGGGTCTTCACGATGTTTAACTCCGATGGTGGGGCTGCTGATCGAGGCGCCCGGCAATTAGCGAACTACCTCGTTGCGTTAATGAACTTGGTTGAAACGCTATAGATAAGGCATGCCTATCAGCAAACCGGTCAACCGCCTTGGGTTGATGTCGCGGGCTGCTCGGGAGGCAAGGGTTGCCTAATGTCCACCGTCAAGACGGGGAAAATGGGCACTTTTCGGTACCGAAAGTAATCTCCGTCATATTGCTTCAAGCGTCGCCATCATGACGTCACCATGCGTGGGGATCCAGGCCGTGGTGCTTCGCGGGTCCGCTTGCGTCGAGGCTTGCGGGACCGGGGATCAGGGCAGGGAAAAGCGGGCAGAAGTTGGAGTTCAGCGCCCGCGCCGGGCCAATCGCTCGACCAAGGCGTCGGGCGCGATCCGTGCCAAGGTGATGGCGATTTTGTAGCGCTTGGAAGGGATCGATATGGATTTGCCCGCTTCACTGTCGCCCAGGGCTCGGCGCACCACGTCCGGTGCGTTCAGCCAACCCCATGCCGGAATCCTGGACTTGTCGGCACCCATGCGGTCGTGGAATTCGGTGCGCACGAAGCCGGGGCACGAGGCGGTGACAGAGATGCCGCGGTCGGCATAGAAGACGTTGGCCCACCTGCTGAAGTTCACAATCATGGCCTTCGCTGCCGAGTAGCTCCCGCGCGGGGTGAATGCGGCAACCGAGGCAACATTGATGATCCGCCCGCCGCCGCGGGTGCCCATGGCGTCGATCGCCGCATGCATCAGGACCAGCGGCGTCTGGGTATGGATGCGCAGGTGCGCCAGCTCTTCGCCGAGATTGTTGTCGGCAAAGTTCCCGCGCAATCCGAACCCTGCGCTGTTGACAAGTAGTGACACGGGGCTTGATTCCAGGGCGAGGCGGGCGGCAACTGCCGCGGTCCCCTCATCGGTTACCAAATCCGCGGCCAGTACTTCCACATGGACGGCAAACTGCGCGTGCAGTCGTGCTGCGACCTCATCCAGACGGATCTTGTCGCGGGCGACGATGACCAGGTCGTGGCCTTGCGCGGCGAGCTGCGTGCAGAATTCGGCGCCCAGCCCCGCCGTAGCCCCGGTGACCAGGGCCGTGCCGCGGCTGCGATGCGGATTCGTGGTTTCCGGCGGCAATATTTCGTCCATAGAGTGAGCCTAGTCACCAAAGGTTGGGTTGACGTGCGAAATGACGGGAATTTGTCACCCTAAGTCGTGACTCTGCATGACCAATTAGGGCCGAGTCGTGTTGCGTATTAGGTTTTAGTGAGGTTAGCCTTACTCGGCGGGCCATTGTGAATTGGCTCATGACCGGACCTGCCAATCAAGCTCTGACTCCCTCGTTTTCACCGCTGAATCGCAAAGGATTCCACACTCACATGAAGTTCACTCGACGCGCCGGCCTCATCGCCGCAGCAACAACCGCCCTTGCCTTGACCCTTAGTGCCTGCGGCGGATCCGCCGACAGCGCCCCTGCGAGCAGCAGCGCCGCTGCCGGCGCAACATTCCCGGTCAGCATCAAGCACATCTACGGCACCACTGAAATCACCGAAAAGCCCGAACGCGTCGCGACGCTGTCCTGGGTCAACGCAGACGCCGTCTTGGCGCTGGGCGTGGTTCCGGTCGCCATGGCCGAAGACGTCTGGGGCAACAACAAGCAGGGTTCCACGGACTGGAAGGACGTCAAGCTCGAGGAGCTTGGCGCCTCGATCGGCACCGAAAAGGCACCGGTTCAGTACTCGGAGGCCGACGGCGTGAACTTCACCGCCCTGGCCGAGGCACAGCCCGACCTGATCGTGGCCGGCTACTCGGGCCTGACGAAGGACGAATACGACAAGCTCTCGAAGATCGCCCCGGTGGTGGGCCCGGTGTCGCCGAACTACACCAGCAGCTGGCAGGACGTCACCTCGGCCGTGGGCCAGGCCCTGGGCAAGGAGGCCGAGGCCGCCGCCGTCATCGGGGACGTCGAAGGCAAGCTTGCCACCGCCGCCGAGGCCAACCCGGTCTTCAAGGACACCACCTTCATCGCCGGCAACCTGGAGCCCGCCGATGGCGGGATCAACCTCTACGCCACTGGCGATTCGCGCCCGCGATTCCTGACGGCCTTGGGTATGAAGCAGTCCAAGATGGTTGACGAGAACGTCAAGGAAGGCGAGTTCTTCCTGCCATGGGCAGCCGAGCGCGCCAATGAGCTCGAATCGGACATCTTCTTCACCTGGGTCCCGGCCGGATCCAGCACCGACGCGATCAAGGAAAACAAGCTCTTCTCGCAGATCCCCGCAGTGTCCAAGGGCGGCCTGGTCGCAGCGGCCAATGACATGGAAGTGCTTTCCATCTCGGCGGCATCGCCGCTGTCGGTTCCCTACGCCATCGACAAGGTCGTTCCGGCACTTGCTGCCGGCGCGCAGGCAGCCACCGGCAAGTAACCAGTACCCGGCACGCACTCACCGGCACCCAATAGGCGGGAACCACCACGCAATGTCAGAATGCTTCGAACCGGCCGAGGTAGTGCAATTGCGCTGCCACCGAGATCTCGGCCGCCCGGCGCACCAGCGGATGCACATCCGCGTAGACCGCGTCGGTGACCTGGGCGATGGTGGGCTCCTGGCCGGAACGGCTCCGGATCTGCGCCAGCGCGGCGCGGATCTGGGCCAGTCGTTCGTGCCGGTGCGCGCGGTACTCGCGCACGATCCCGTGCAGCGACCCCAGCACCGGGCCGTGCGCGGGCAGCACCAGCGCATCCGGTGCGGCCTCCAGCTTGTCCAGCGAGGACAGATAGTCGCCCAGCGTGCCATCGGGAGCATCGAGGATGGTGGTGCCGCGGCCCAGGATGGTGTCGCCGGTGAGCATCGAGCCGTTGGCCCCGTCGTCGGGCAACAGGAAGCACAGCGAGTCGGAGGTGTGTCCCGGGGTTGCCAGGACCCGCAGCCGCAGGCCGGCCGCATGGATTTCCTCCCCGTCCAGAAGCACCTCGCCCTCGCGGCAATGCTCGGGCAGGGCGGCGCGCACGGGAGCGCCGGTGAGCCGGTGCAGCGTGTCGATGCCCTCGGTGTGGTCATGGTGCCGGTGCGTGATGAGGATCAGCTCGACGGATTCGGCGGCCAGCGCCGCCAGGTGCCCGGCGTCGTCGGGACCCGGGTCCACGATCACCGCGTGTTCGGATCCCTCCGCGCGCAACACATAGGAATTGGTGCCTTCCAGCGACATGGGGCCGGGATTCGGCGCCAGGCGGAAGGCTGCCTGGCCGGAGGCCACGGTGGCTTGCTGCATGCTCATGGCCCCCAGTCTAGGGCCACCGCGCTTCGCCCCGTCCGAGCTCTGGCGGCGAAGCGATGAGTGCACCCGTTGACACCGCGAACTCCTCGGCGGGTTCCACCCGGGCCGGGCGCGGGGAATCGTCACTGCGCGCCCCGGCGATCGGCCTGGGGTTGCTGGCGGTCCTGGCGCTGGCTGTCTTCCTCTCCCTGCTCATCGGTGCGCGCCCCCTCGCTCCCTCCACCGTCTTCGACGCCCTGGCCAACCTGGATCCCGCCAACGGGGACCACGCGGTCATCGCCTCGCGCATCCCGCGCACCGTCGCCGGGCTGCTGATCGGCGCCGCACTGGGGCTGGCCGGGGCCGGGATGCAGGGCATCACCCGCAACCCGCTTGCCGACCCCGGCATCCTGGGCGTCAATGCCGGTGCCGCGCTGGCCGTGGTGTTGGGCATCCACTTCTTCGCTGTGTCCACCTTGCACGGCTACATTCTTTTTGCGTTCGCCGGTGCCGCGGGGGCCTCGCTGCTGGTGTACCTGGTGGCCTCGCTGGGCCGCGACGGCGCCACGGGGCTGAAGCTCGCCCTGGCCGGTGCGGCCATGGCGGCCGGCCTCGGATCGTTGACCAACGCCGTGCTGATGGTCGGCCAGGAGGCCTTGGACCGCTTCAGGTTCTGGCAGGTCGGCACGCTCGGTGCCAGGGAAGTGCCCGAGATGCTGTCGGTCGCACCGTTCCTGGCGCTCGGCGCCGTCGCGGTGCTGACCGGTGCCAGGCTGTTCAATGCGCTGGCCCTGGGCGACGACTCCGCGGTGGGGCTCGGGTTCCGCCTGGGCCGCGGCCGCGCCCTTTCCGCCGCGGGGGTGGTGCTGCTGTGCGGCGCCGCCACCGCACTGGCCGGGCCCATAGGCTTCGTCGGGCTGATCGTGCCCCATGCCGTCCGCGTGCTGGCCGGCGGGGACTACCGCTGGCTGTTGCCGCTGTCCATGATTGCCGGCCCGGTGCTGTTGCTGCTTGCCGACGTGGTGGGCCGGGTCATCGCCCCGCCGGCGGAAATTCAGGTTGGGGTCATGACAGCGGTGCTGGGTGCGCCGCTCTTCCTCTGGCTGTTGCGCCGCGGAAAGAAGGTCACGCTGTGAGTCGCCAGATGATCGCCGGAACCGGCCGCGCCGCCGCCCCCGCGCCTGCGCCGGACCCCGCGGTGGAACCCGCCGAGGTTGCGCCCGCAGCTCCCGCTCCCGCGCCGGTCTCCGGAGCGGTGCCGAAGCCCCGGCGGGGGCCCCGCTTCCCGCCGGACACCGGTGGCGTGCGCCGGCCGCGCGGCAAGCGCCGCCCGGGGCCGGTGGCCCGCGTGAACCTGCTGGCCTCGGCCGGCATCTTGGCGGCGGTGGTGCTGAACCTGGTGGCAGGGCGCCACCCCTTTGCCGTGGCCGAGCTGTTGTCCGCCCTGTCCGGGGAGCGGGTCCCCGGGGTCTCGTTCATGCTCTGGGAGGACCGGTTGCCACAGGCAGCCGTCGGCGTGCTCGCCGGTGCGGCGTTCGGCGCCTCCGGGGCCATCTTCCAGCGCATGCTGCGGAACCCTTTGGCCAGTCCCGATGTCATCGGTGTCGGCTACGGGGCCAGCGCCGCCGCGGTGGCGGGTATGTTGTTCTTCGGTGCCCAGGGAATCGGGCTCTCGCTCATTGCCTGCGCCGGCGCCTTGGCCGTCGCCCTGCTGATCTACGCCATCGCCGACTCCGGCAAGCACACCGGGGCGCGGCTGATCCTGGCAGGGATCGCGGTGGCCGCGATGCTGCAGGGAATCATCCAGTACCTGCTCACCCGCACCGACGTGCGCACGGCGGGGGACGCGCTGCGCTGGCTGACCGGCTCGCTGTCGGCCAGCACTTGGGAACGGGCGGGAATGCTGGCCGCCGCGCTGGCGATCCTGTTGCCGCTGCTGGTGCCCGCCGCCGCAAAGCTGCGGATCCTGGAACTGGGCGACGACACCGCCGCCGGGCTGGGACTTCACGTGCGGGGCACCCGGCTGGGGCTGATCCTGCTCGGGGTCGGACTCACGGCGGTGGCCACCGCGATCACCGGCCCGTTGGCCTTCGTCTCCTTCCTGGCCGGGCCGCTGGCCCTGCGCCTGTGCAAAGGCCGCAGCCACCTGGGTTCCGCTGCGCTGGTCGGAGCGCTGCTGGTCACCGCGGCGACTTTCATCGCCACCAACATCCTGCACGACATACAATTGCCAGTCGGCGTCGTCACTGGCGCACTGGGAGCACCATTCCTGATCTGGGTCTTGGTGCGCGCCAACAAGGAAGGAAGCTGAGAGCACGCATGGCACTTCTCGAAGCACAGGACCTCACACTCGCCTACGATTCGGTGAGCATCGTCGACGAGCTCTCGTTGGAGCTGCCCAAGGGCGAGGTGACGATCATCGTGGGCGCCAACGGCTGCGGAAAGTCAACGCTGCTGCGCGGGCTCTCCAGGCTGCTGAAGCCCGCCGGGGGACAGGTGCTGCTGGACGGGGAGGACATCCACTCCCGCCCGGCCCGCGAGGTCGCCAAGATGCTGGGGCTGCTGCCCCAAACCCCCACGGCACCCGACGGGATCACGGTGCGCGAGCTGATCGGCCGCGGCCGCTACCCGCACCAGGGCTGGTTCAAGCGCTTCTCCGCCCAGGACGAGGCGGCGGTGGACCGCGCCATGAACCTGACCGGCACCACGGACCTGGCCGAACGTCCCATCGACGAGCTCTCCGGCGGCCAGCGTCAGCGCGTCTGGATAGCCATGGCCCTGGCCCAGGAAACCGAGCTGCTGCTGCTTGACGAGCCGACCACCTACCTGGACGTGGCGCACCAGCTGGAGGTGCTCGATGTCATCTCCGAGCTCAACCGTTCCCGCGGCACCACCGTGGTGATCGTGCTGCACGACCTGAACCTCGCGGCCCGCTACGCCGACCACCTGGTGGCGCTGAAGCACGGCAAGATCGTCGCCGCCGGGCACCCGGCGGCGGTGGTCACCGAGGACATGGTCAAGAACGTCTTCGGCATGCCGTGCCGGGTCATCCCGGATCCGGTGGCAGGCACCCCGCTGGTGCTGCCGATAGGCCGGCACCGGGTGCTGCGCGCCGAGTCGGTGCTGGCCTCCAAGGGCATCTACCGCACGCAGAACCCCGATGCCGGGCTCGAGGCCGGTTCCGTGGCCCCCGTTCCCGCACTTGACCCGTCGCCGGCAACCGGCATCGGGGGCCCCGGCGGGGGGG
>NZ_JBIXLM010000044.1:0-35870 GCF_045798545.1 Paeniglutamicibacter sp. ORCA_105
CGCGTCGGCCATGAAGCGGGAAACCAGCTTCACTTCCTCGTCGGTGTAGCTGGAAATGACCTCCATCATGCTCGCCGCCAGGGGCGCGAACATGGCACGCCCGTCGGCCTGCGCCTTCGGTGTCATCTTGATGCGGACCACGCGGCGGTCCTTGTCGATGCGCAGGCGCTCGATGTGGCCAACGCGCTCGAGCCGGTCCAGCATGGCGCTGGTGGCCGGTGAACTGAGTTGCAGGGTCCGCGAGAGGTCGCCCGGGGTCGGCGGGTTTCCTGCGCGTTCGAAGCGCATGATGACGGCCAGGGCGTTCATGTCCGTGCGGTGGGTCTTGTGCCGGGTTCCGGTCGATTCGACGTAGCGGTCCGATGCCTGACCGAACTGCTGAAGTAGCAGAACGAGTTCAAAGGCGGCGGCGGGATCCATGGGGACCATTCTATGCCGCAACTTGAAATAGTTCCATGGTGGAAATACTCTTTGATGGAGACGTAGCGGCATGTGGGTGCAAAGCCGCCCGAACAACGAGGGGTTGGATCGTGGGCAATCAAGACATGGAGGCCGGGACAGGCCCCGGCCGGCGGGGAATGAATCGCCGGCCCGGAACGGGCAAGGCCGTCTTCCGCGCGCTACTGGCCGTCGTGCTGGTCGCACTCTGGCTGGGCGTAGCCGGAGTGGGCGGGCCCACCTTCGGCAAACTCGGCGAAGTGCAGACCAACGACCAGGCGGCGTTCCTGCCCGCCACGGCCGAGGCGACCCGCGCCCTTGAATGGCAGTCGAAGTTCCGCACCTCCGACGCCATCCCAGCCGTGGTGGTGATCGCCGGGGAATCGGCCATCGACCAAGAGGAAATCAAGGCGCTGACCTCATCGCTGAAGGACCTGAACGGACTGGACGGCGACATTGTCGGTCCCTTCGCCTCCGAGGACGGACTTGCCGCCCAGTTGCTCGTTCCCCTGGATGGCAGCGGCGAGGTCGAGGATGCCGTCGAGACGCTACGGGCCGAGCTGGGCGAGCGGGTCCCCGATGGCACCCGTGCCTACGTCACCGGGCCGGCCGGCTTCAGCGCCGACCTCGTTGAGGCCTTCGGCGGGATCGACGGCGTCCTGCTGGGCGTGGCGCTGGGCGCGGTCTTCCTGATCCTGCTGCTGGTCTACCGCTCCGTCCTGTTGCCCCTCACGGTGCTCTTCACCGCAGTCGCCGCGCTCTGCGCAGCCATCCTGGCGGTGTACTTCATGGCCAAGGAAGGCTGGATCCGGTTGGACGGGCAAAGCCAGGGCATCCTCTCGATACTCGTCATCGGTGCGGCGACAGACTATTCCCTGCTGTTCGTGGCCAGGCACAGGGAAGCGCTGTCCGGCGGGAAGGATCGCTGGGACGCGGTGGCTACAGCGTGGAAGCGATCTGCGGAACCGATCCTGGCCTCCGGCGGCACCGTGACCGCGGGCCTGCTGTGCCTGCTCTTTTCCGACCTGAATTCCAACAAGGCACTGGGCCCGATCGGTGCCAGCGGCATCGTCTTCTCCATCGTCGCCGCGCTGACATTCCTCCCCGCCGCCTTGGCGCTGCTGGGCAGGAAGGCCTACTGGCCCTTCATGCCCAAGCCGGAGGTCCAGCTGGCCGCCGAGGAGTTGCCAGCCGGCCTGTGGGGACGCGTCGCCGGATTCGTCGGCCGCCATCCCCGACCCATCTGGGTGCTGACCGCGCTGGTGCTGGCCGCCGGGGCATTGGGCATGACCCAGCTGAAGGCCTCGGGTGTGCCGCAGAGCGAGCTGGTCCTGGGCCAGACCGATTCCCGCGACGGGCAAATCGTGCTGGGCGAACATTTCCCGGGTGGCACCGGGAGCCCCTTGTTTGCCATCGTCGATGAATCCAAGGCAAACGAATTGCTGGCCTCGGTGCAAGACGCCGACGGGGTGGCCTCGGCCTATCTCCAGGCAGCCGACGGCGGGCCGGCATTGGCCCAGGCCGGCAGGGAGCCGCAGCTGGTCGAGGGCCGCAGCCTGATGTCCATCACCCTGAACGACGCAGCGGATTCCGATGCCGCCAAGTCCACGCTGATCGACCTGCGTGAGATGCTCCACCAGGTGGACGCCGGCTCGCTGGTCGGCGGAACCACCGCAACGCTGGTTGACACCGCCACGACCGCCCAAGCGGACCTGTTCAAGATCATCCCGCTGATTCTCGGTGCCATCCTGATGATCCTGATGTTGCTGCTGCGATCGATCCTGGCCCCGGTGCTGTTGGTTGCCACGACCCTGCTGTCCTATGGGACGGCCATGGGCGTCTCCGCCTGGGTGTTCAACGGCGTCTTCGACTTCGTCGGGGCAGATCCCTCGGTTCCGCTCTTCGGCTTCGTGTTCCTGGTGGCGCTGGGAGTCGACTACAACATCTTCCTGATGACCCGGGTCAGGGAGGAATCCATGGTCCACGGGACGCGTTCGGGGGTCCTGCGCGGGCTGGCGGTCACCGGAGGAGTGATCACCTCCGCCGGCGTCGTGCTGGCCGCGACCTTCGCCGCCCTGGGCATCATCCCCATCATGTTCCTGGTCCAGCTCGGATTCATCGTGGCCTTCGGCGTCCTGCTTGACACCTTGGTCGTGCGGTCGCTGCTGGTTCCGGCGTTGGTCCGCGACATCGGCCCCAAGGTCTGGTGGCCGAGCAAGCTCGGAAGCACAAGGTAACGGATCTCTCGTTCGGCGACGGGCCGGGTACTGATAAGCTGGTTACTTGTAGATCGGTAAGGTGCAAGCACTCTGCTTGCCATCCGAGGGTCTATGCGTCGACAGACTGGATTTCCCGACCCGCCGCATGCTCCGTCTCCCCTTGCGGGAGCCGCTCGCGGCCGGTCGATGTGCGCCTAGCGCCATCTTGGTTCTCTCTTTTCTTCGGCGACCACGCGCGCCGAAACCGTCGTGCGAAGCTTTGAGAGAAAGTACCACGTGAGTCCTTCATTCACTTCCCTTGGCGTGCCCGCAACCTTTGCCGACGTCCTCGCGGCGCAGGGAATCGAAACCGCATTCCCCATCCAGGAAGCCACCCTTCCCACCACCCTGAACGGCGGCGACGTGCTCGGCCGCGGTCAGACCGGCTCGGGCAAGACCCTGGCCTTCTCCCTCCCGGTGGTTGCCCGACTGGCCGCCAACCCCAAGCCGCGCAAGGCCCGCTTCCCGCGCGCCCTGATCATGGCACCGACCCGCGAACTGGCCACCCAGATCGCCAAGGTCGTTGAGCCGCTGGCCAAGGCCGTGGACCTCCGCGTTGCCGTCGTCTTCGGCGGCGTTTCGCAGCTGCGCCAAGAAAAAGACCTGAACGCCGGCGTTGACATCCTCATCGCCTGCCCCGGACGCCTCGAGGACCTGCTCAAGCAGCGCGTCGCCGACCTCTCCCGCGTGGAAATCTCCGTGCTGGACGAGGCCGACCACATGGCCGACCTCGGCTTCCTTCCGGTCGTCAAGCGCATCCTGGACCAAGCCCCGCGCGGCATCCAGCACATGCTCTTCTCCGCCACCTTGGACAACGGCGTGGACAAGCTGGTCCAGCGCTACCTCGAGAACCCGACCGTGCACTCGGTCGATGCCCCGACCGCCGCGGTGAACACCATGGAGCACCACGTGTTCCTGGTGTCCAACGACGACAAGAAGGAACTGGTCCGCACCCTGGCCTCGGGTTCCGGGCGCCGCATCATGTTCATGCGCACCAAGCACCACGCCAAGAAGATGGCCGTCTGGCTGTCCAAGTGCGGCATCCCGACCGTTGACCTGCACGGCAACCTGAGCCAGAACGCCCGCGACCGCAACCTCGCCGCCTTCTCCGCAGGCGATGCCCGCGTGCTGGTTGCCACCGACGTCGCCGCCCGCGGCGTTCACGTCGACGGCGTTGAGCTCGTGGTCCACATTGACCCGCCGGCAGAGCACAAGGCCTACCTGCACCGCTCGGGCCGTACCGCCCGCGCCGGTTCGGACGGAACCGTTGTCACCATCGCCACCCCGGACCAGCAGGGCGACGTGAAGTCGCTGCTCAAGGCCGCAGGGCTGAAGGTGCCGATGGTCAAGGTGACCCCGAACGCCCAGGTTGTTTCCGACGTCGTCGGTGAGCGTGCCGAGACCGTTGCCTATGTTGCACCGCAGCTGCGCAGCACCGCCACTGTCCGCAAGGACACCCTGAACGACTCCGACGCAGCAGGCGGCCGTGGCCGTCGCCGCGGCGGTCGCGGCACCGCGAAGAGCGCCGGTGGCGAAGGCCAGCGCCGCGAGGAAAACCGCGGCGAGCGTCGCCCCGAGAGCCGTGGCGGCAACGCCCCGGCCGGACGCGGAGGCGAACGCCGCACCGAGAACCGCGGCGAGGGCCGTGGCTACGCTGCCGCCGGTGGCCGTGGCGGCAACGCCCCGGCCGGACGCGGAGGCGAACGCCGCACCGAGAACCGCACCGAGAACCGCGGCGAGGGCCGTGGCTACGCTGCTGCCGGTGGCCGTGGCGGCGACCGCCGCACCGACAACCGCTCCGACCGCCGTGTCGACGTGCGCCAGGACGACCGCGACGTGGCCCGTCGCGGCGCCGTCCCGAACCGCGGCTCGGCAGCTGCACGCAACAACGCTGGCCAGCGCCAGGGTTCCGGCGCCGGTTCCCGCCCGCGCAGCGGCAACACCATCGCCGACGCGCTAGGCGCCTCCAAGGTCGAAGCCGCAACCGGGGCAGGCCGTGGACGCGGTCCGCGCCGTGCCTCCTCGCCGGCCTCGAACGGCCGCAACTCCTAAGGCCTTTCCTGCCACCACGGGTGGTTGGGCTTGAGCCACCGGCTGGGTCCGGGTTCACAACGAAAGTTGCGAACCCGGACCCAGCCTTCGTTAAGGGGGGATGAAGGCCGTTTTTCGCTTCATCCCTTTGTCTGAATGCGGCGGGTCCGGGCTAGTGAGAGATCATCCTTTTGAGCATCGGGACCGGCAGGACGAACCAATAATCTAGAGGAAACAAAGCGCGGCGGGAGAGCACCGAAACGCATCACCCGTTTCGGAATGAAGCCCGCATGGCGACCCTTGCGACATTTGGAGAAGGCCTTGATTGAATCCCTGCAGCAGTTCACGTCCAGTTTCCCTCCTGCGCTGCAGTGGCTCGCCGTGATGCTGGTGGCAGCTGTTCCCTTCATTGAGTCCTACTTCGGCGCGGCACTCGGCGTTGTCATAGGCATCAACCCGGTGATTGCGATTTTTGCCGCAGTCGTGGGCAATGTGGCCTCCATGCTGCTGCTGGTCAATGGCGCGCACTTCGTGCGCCGAAAGGTGGCCAAGGAGAAAGAAGCACCGTCACTGAAGTACGCCAGGCTGCGCGCGGCCTTCGAGAAGTACGGCATTGCCGGCGTCAGCCTGTTGGGGCAGACAATCCTGCCAAGCCAAATCACCTCGGCGGCGCTGGTGTCCTTCGGCGCGGCCAAGGACAAGGTCATCTTCTGGCAAATCATTTCCATCATGCTCTGGGGGACCGCCTTCGGCCTTCTCGCCTACCTCGGCGTGGATCTGGTCCTGGGGAGCTAGCTGCCCGCCTGCCTTGACCGGGGCAGGACGACAAGGTCTCACCGGGTCCAAATCCTTGTCTGGACCCGGTCCCGGCGGCACGCCCGGTCAGGCTGAAGTGGGCCCGGCCGGCCGATCTCTGTCAGCGAACGGCTCTCACAGACAACTCATAGTTCCCCGGAATTCCGGGGAATTTTTCTTTTTTTCGGGCGTGGAAACCCGCCTTGGATACAAAGTTGAGTGATACCCACTCAACTTTGAATTGACATCATTTTGGTGGCGGGTAAACTTGAGTGCAGAACGCTCAACCGATCCAAATCGGCTGGACGTTGGTTCATTTCCCCAAGGTAAGAAGGAGCATCCCATGTCTCGTGCCGTAGGTATTGACCTCGGAACCACCAACTCCGTTGTATCCGTCCTCGAAGGTGGCGAGCCCACCGTCATCGCCAACGCCGAAGGCAACCGCACCACCCCGTCGGTCGTTGCCTTCGCCAAGAGCGGCGAGGTCTTGGTTGGCGACATTGCCAAGCGCCAGGCCGTGAACAACATCGATCGCACCATTGCCTCGGTCAAGCGCCACATGGGCACCGACTGGAATGTCTCGATCGACGACAAGAAGTACACCGCGCAGGAAATCTCCGCACGTACGCTGATGAAGCTGAAGACCGACGCCGAGTCCTACCTGGGCGAAAAGGTCACCGACGCTGTCATCACCGTCCCGGCCTACTTCAACGACGCCGAGCGCCAGGCCACCAAGGAAGCCGGCGAGATCGCGGGCCTGAACGTCCTGCGCATCGTCAACGAGCCGACCGCTGCAGCACTGGCCTACGGCCTGGACAAGGGCAAGGAAGACGAGCTCATCCTGGTCTTCGACCTCGGCGGCGGAACCTTCGACGTCTCCCTGCTGGAAGTCGGCAAGGACGAAGACGACTTCTCCACCATTCAGGTGCGCGCCACCTCCGGCGACAACCGCCTCGGCGGCGACGACTGGGACCAGCGTGTCGTTGACTGGCTGCTGGCCCAGGCCAAGCAGAAGGGTGCCGACCTGTCCAAGGACAAGATCGCCCTGCAGCGCCTGAAGGAAGCCGCGGAGCAGGCCAAGAAGGAACTCTCCTCGGCCACCTCCACCAACATCTCCCTGCAGTACCTCTCGGTCACCGCCGACGGTCCGGTCCACCTGGACGAGCACCTCTCCCGCGCCAAGTTCCAGGAACTGACCAACGATCTGCTCGAGCGCACCCGCAAGCCGTTCAAGGACGTTATCGCCGAAGCCGGCGTGAAGGTCTCCGAGATCGCCCACGTGATCCTCGTTGGCGGCTCGACCCGCATGCCCGCAGTCGTTGACCTGGTCAAGGAACTGGCCGGCAAGGACGCCAACAAGGGCGTGAACCCGGATGAGGTCGTCGCCGTTGGCGCCGCACTTCAGGCCGGCGTGCTGAAGGGCGAGCGCAAGGACGTTCTGCTCATCGACGTCACCCCGCTGTCCCTGGGTATCGAGACCAAGGGCGGTGTGATGACCAAGCTGATCGAGCGCAACACCGCGATCCCGACCAAGCGTTCGGAGACCTTCACGACCGCCGAGGACAACCAGCCTTCGGTTTCCATCCAGGTCTTCCAGGGCGAGCGCGAGTTCACCCGTGACAACAAGCCGCTGGGCACCTTCGAGCTGACCGGCATCGCTCCGGCACCGCGCGGCATCCCGCAGGTCGAGGTCACCTTCGACATCGACGCCAACGGCATCGTCCACGTCTCGGCCAAGGACAAGGGCACCGGAGTCGAGCAGTCGATGACCATCACCGGCGGCACCGCGCTGTCCAAGGACGACATCGAGCGCATGGTCCGCGAAGCCGAGGAGCACGCCTCCGAGGACAAGACCCGTCGCGAGGCAGCCGAGACCCGCAACGCGGCCGAGCAGGCAGCCTACTCCGTTGACAAGCTCATCAAGGACAACGAGGACAAGCTGCCCGAAGAGGTCAAGACCGAGGTCCAGGCCGACGTCGACGCCTTGAAGGCGGCCCTTGAGAAGCAGGACAACGACGACGAGGTCAAGACCGCGTTCGAGAAGCTGCAGGCTTCGCAGACCAAGCTGGGCGAGGCCATCTACTCGCAGGCACAGAGCGAAGGCGCAGCAGCCGACGACGCCGAGGCACCGAACGCCGAGGAAGACATCGTTGACGCCGAGGTCATCGACGAAGACGACGAAAACGTCAAGAAGTAAAGGGGCGCATCGACCATGTCAGAGGAAAATCACGACGAGGCCACCTCACACGAAGAGGTCACTCCCGTTGACGAAGCCCATGACTCGGGCGACGCGTTGAGCCAGGCAGAAGCCATCCTCAATGAGGCCGGCGGCGAGGCCGGGGATCAAACCCCGGTCGGCGACAAGGAAGCCGAATTGCGCGAGGACCTGTTGCGCCTGCAGGCCGAATACGTCAACTACCGCAAGCGCGTAGAGCGCGACCGGGACGTGGCACGCGAAAACGCCGTGCAGTCGGTCTTCACCAACCTGTTGCCGGTACTCGACGACATCGACGCGGCTCGCCTGCACGGGGACCTGGTCGACGGGCCGTTCGCTTCGATCGCCAACAAGCTCGACGCGGTGCTCGAGGGCCTCGGCCTGGAGCGTATCGCCGAGGCCGGAGTGGCGTTCGACCCGAACGTCCACGAGGCGCTGATCCAGCAGCCGCATGCCGAGATCTCGGCGGACCATGTGGCGCAGGTGCTGCGCCCCGGGTTCAAGAAGGGTGACCGCATCCTTCGCGCAGCCCAGGTGATCGTCTCCCTCGGGGAGTAGGCACCAACACGCGGCACCTGCAGCAATGCGGGTGCCGCACCCCCCCCACCAAGGTGCGGCGGCTCGCAATGGTTCCAGAGATGGAACCGGCGATCCGCCGCATACTTGGTGGATCCAACATCACGGATTTCTCCCTGTCACGATTGAGCGGCGGGTGAGCCACAAGGATTTTTACAGCAAAGGAGGCGCCCAGTGGCAAGCCAGGACTGGGTCGACAAGGATTTTTACACGATTCTTGGCGTCTCCAAGGACGCCAGCGACGCGGACATCAAAAAGGCATACCGGAAGATGGCGCGGAAATACCATCCGGACACCAACTCCGGGGATGCCGAGTCCGAACGACGGTTCAAGGACATCACCGAAGCCCATTCGGTGCTTTCTGATCCCGAGGACCGCCAGCAGTACGACGCCATCCGTGCCATGGGCTCGGGGGCGCGATTCAGCGCAGGCGGCCACGGCGGGGCACCGGGCAACGGCGGCTTCGAGGATGTCTTCTCCAACCTCTTCAACAGCGGGGGCGGGGGCGGCCGACGCGGCGGCGGGGGCGGCCGACGCGGCGGCGGCCAAGTCCCACCCGATTTTGCCGACCTCTTTGGCGGCGGCGGCGGAGGGTTTGGCGGCTTCGGACAACAGGCACCTCGCAAGGGTGCCGACCGAACTGCAAGCACCACGATCTCCTTTGCCGGTTCCATGAAGGGAACCACCATCGGCCTGCGCGAGGCCAATGGCGAGGTCATCGACGTGCGGATTCCAGCCGGGATCAAGGACGGGCAATCGGTCCGAGTCCGCGGCAAGGGTTCACCCGGCTCCGCCGGTGCCGGCGACCTGATCGTCAAGGTCACCGTCAAGCCGCACCCGGTCTTTATCCGCGAAGACAACAACATCCGGATCCACGTGCCGGTGACCTTCGACGAGGCCGCCCTGGGCGGGCAGATCGAGATTCCCACGCTGAGCGGCGAAACCGTCAAGCTAAAGGTTCCGGCCGGCTCTTCGAATGGCCGCACCTTGCGCCTGAAGGGGCGCGGGGTGAACACCTCCAAGATCACGGGCGACCTGCTGGTCACCCTGGATGTGGTGGTTCCGCAGAACCTCTCCAAGGAGGCCAAGGCGGCCGTCGAGGCCTTCGCCGAGGCCACCAAGGCGGAGAACCCACGCGAGAGCCTGCTCTCGCGTGCAGTTCTCTAGTTATCGATCGCCCCGTGCCGCCCCACAGCGGCACGGGGCGCTTCGCAATACCAGGAAATTGGCTACGGTGAATGAGAATGATTGAAAGGCAGGGATCGTGGGCAATGACAGACTAAGGCCGATCTTCGTCATTTCTGTGGCGGCCGACCTGGCCGACATGCACCCCCAGACGCTGCGCCAGTACGACCGGCTGGGACTGGTTTCGCCCTCCCGCCAAGGCGGCAAGCAGCGCAGGTACTCCGAACACGATGTGGACTTGCTGCGGGAAATCCAGCGGCTCTCCAAGGACGGAGTGTCCTTGGAGGGCATCAAGCGCATCATGGCCCTGGAAAACCAGGTTGCCGCACTGCGATCGCGGGTCGGTGAACTCAGCAACGAGGTCTTCGCCCTGCGCAGCGCCCACCAGGCGTCCGGACTCGGACGCGTCTTTGCCGCCGGCAGCACCGGCGACGTGGTGTCGCTGGCGCGGGGCCAAAGGCCGCGCGGCCGCAGCCAGGCCGTGGTGGTGTGGAAGCCGCGGGGCAAGCAGCTTCCGTGAACGGTAGCGAGGATGCGCCACTGACTTCGGGTGGGGGCTATGCGCGGCTGTCCGCCGCTGCCCACGACCGGTTCGAGGCGTTGTGTGCGATCCGGGGGAGGCTGGGCACGGCCCATCGCCAGGGCCTGGACGGCACCGCCCATGCCTTGCGCCAGGGGTCCATGGACCCGGCCATTCCGTCCCGCCACCTGCTGTACCTTGATCTCTCCGCCAGGGAACCACTCGCGGCCGTCGCCGTGGGCGACCTGGACACCGCCACCCACGTCACCTTCCAGCTCTCGGGGACCGGGATCCGGGCACGCAGCGCCTTGTGGGGCAGCGTGCGGGAGGCCGGGCAGTTGTACCTGGAACAACAAAAGGTAGGGGTCGCCGAACCCGCGGTCGTGGCCTGGCTTGGATATCGAACACCGAACTTGGCCGGCGCACTGCTGAATGCCGCGGCGCGGCGCGGCCTGCAACGGCTGGGCCAGGACCTGGCTACTTTCGTCCGGCTGCGTCCCGACAAGCCGCACTTGGCCGTGGAGGCACACTCCTATGCGGCGACCCTTGCGGCACAGGTGCTGGACGCGCAATCCGGGGGCGGGCTTGGGGCCCAGGCGCTGGCCATGATCGGTTCGGCCGGGATTCCCCGGCACTTTTCGCGGGAGCCGGGCCGGCTCAACGTCCCATCGGCCAACATCTACGAGGCGATCGCCGAAAGGGACTACCTGGCATGGCTGGGACGCACCCTTTCGGGTCGCAAATTGCTTGCTGGCCATGAATTCAACGTCGGACCGAAGCCGGGGCTGGGGTTGCACGCGGCCAAGGGCCACAATACCTCCCAATACCGGGAAGACAAGCCGTCCTCGACGAGGGGTTACCGGGATCCCGACACGCTTTCGCTGCGGAACCTGGCGCTGATCACCACCGGACAGGCACCCCTGCCTTAAAGACGGGAGGGCGGTGCAGGGCCCAAACCCCGCACCGCCCGGCATGGCGCTGGTCCTAAAGATCCTTGCGGTATGCCAGGTCGAAGATCAGCCGACCGGCCTTCAACGCCTTGCCCTCGAAGCTGGTCAGCGTGCGGCCCTCAAAGCGCGGGGCCCAGCCACCGCGCCCATCCGTGAAGCCGGGATCCTGGTCCTCGTTTTCCAGGCCGAGGCGCCGGACCCTGGTGAGGTTGCTGTCTTCGCCGGACAGCTCGCCCGGGTGGAGGTTGGTGAATGCAGGGGCGGCGTCGAAGACATCCCGTATCTGCTCGGCATAGTTGGACCAGTCGGTCGCAAGACGGACAACGCCTCCGGGAACCAGGACACGTTCGAGCTTCTGGACGAAGGTGTCCTTGATGAGCCGGCGCTTGTGGTGGCGGATCTTGTGCCACGGATCGGAGAAGAACACCCAGATCTCGTCGGCCGAGGCTGCCGGGAGCATGGAGTCCAGGACCTCCGGGGCGTTGGCCTGCACCGCACGCACGTTTGTCAGTTCGTTGTTTTCCACCCGGACCATGAGCGCAGCCAGTCCGGGGCGGTAGACCTCCACTGCCAGGAAGTCCTTGTCGCGGTTCTCACTGGCGGCAAATGCCATGGCCTCGCCCAGACCCGAACCGATCTCGACAATGAGCGGTGCCGTACGGCCGTAGAGGGCCTGCTGGTCGAATTCGTAGCCTTCGGCCACTGACGTGTCGGCCTGGTTGCGGGGTGGCTCGATGATGTATTTTTGCGCAGTGCGTTCCCAGGCATCGGCGCGGCGCCCGTGCAAGCGGCTGCCGCGGCGGACAAACGACACTGGTTCGGTTTGGTAAAAGCTGAGGTCGTCGACGGCGCGGCCGCTGACCGGCGCCTTGCGTTCTGGGGGAATGCTCATGTAGTTAAGGGTAGCGAACTTCAGTCTCCCACTTTCCCCGGACTTCCCCTGGTCGGGCTTCGCCCGCCGCGGCGCGGGCATAGGTCTCACCGGCACCAAGCCCCGCGGGGCCCATGAGCTCGGTGACGGCGACAAAGGCATACTCCTTGACGCGCAAGCGGGAAAGGATCCTCGGTACGGCGGCGGTGTTGCGGTGTTTCCAGCCCAACGTGTCGACATCCAAAAGGACCCCGGGGGCGCCCGCGTGCCTGTCGCTGATGGAATGGCGCACACCGCAAGGTGGGCGCAGCAACGTCGTGGATTGGCCGACGGCCTGCGAAATCACGTCATAGGTGCGGTCAATCTCACGTCGGATTCGGGACGAGCGCAGCGAAGTATGCGAGTGACGGTTCCACCCATGGCTTTCGATCTCGTGGCCTCTGCCACCTTGCACTGCAGCGTGTCAGGGCGGAGCCTGGCGTACGGCCCGGTGGCACGGGACGCGGTGAACGCATTGCCGTCGCCCCCGGGGGTCGAGCACCAGCCCGGTCTTGGATCCGTGTCCGTAGTCGACGCAGGCGGCTTCCAACAATCTCCCACGCGTGGCCCGTGACTATCGAATAACCAGGGGGCTTCCTTCCGGATCGTTGGAAAGCGTCACCGAACAATGGGGGATGGCTCAGGGTGTTACCCCATGGTGTGCCCCGGCCTCCAGGGAGAGACTTGAAACATGCGAAACACTCTTTCCGTGATCCTGAACATCATCTGGCTCGTTTTCGGCGGCATCTGGCTGGCGCTGGGCTACGTCCTGGCCGGGATCATTTGCTGCCTGCTCATCGTGACGATTCCCTTTGGCATCGCTTCCTTCCGCATCGCCCTGTACGCGCTGTGGCCCTTCGGGCGCACCGTGGTGGACCGCGGCCAAGTAGGTGCATTTTCAACCATTGGAAATGTCATCTGGGTGCTGGTCGCCGGAATCTGGATCGCCATCGGGCACGTCGTGACCGCCATCCCCATGTTCGTGAGCATCGTCGGCATTCCGTTGGGTCTCGCGAATCTGAAGATGATCCCGATATCCCTCATGCCCCTGGGCAAGGAAATCGTTCCGAGCGCCCGATACATGCCGATGTCCCGCTGAGGCCCGCGACCGCCGTATGGCGGGGGAATGGAATATCAAACTTCAACGACGGATATCGGCGCCGCCCCTTGTATCTCGAAGAAGCGATTTCTAGTCTGTGGTTGTGAGAAGCAACGCCAACTGTCGACTGGATGAGGCCAAGACCGATGAAAGACCTGATTAACTGCCTGTGGTTCGATGGACAAGGGCTGGAAGCGGCCCGGTTCTACACCGGCATTTTCCCGAATTCCCGGATCGTTTCACAACTCGACATGGACACGCAGGGGAATCCGGTGAACGAGCCGCTGACAGTCGAATTCAATCTCGATGGACGCCCCTTCGTTGCACTAAACGGTGGCCCGCTCTTCAAGTTCAACGAAGCCATTTCCTTCCAAATCATGTGCGAGGACCAGACCGAGGTCGACTACTTCTGGGACAAGCTCACCGACGGTGGGGAAGAAAGCCAGTGCGGTTGGCTCAAGGACCGCTTTGGCATGTCCTGGCAGGTCGTCCCGGTTCGCATGGTCGAGTTGCTCAGCGACCCGGATCCGGAGGTCGCCCGAAGGGTGGTCGAAGCGTTCATGCCCATGAGGAAACTCGATATCGCGGTTCTGGAGGCCGCTGCCAAGGGATAAGTGGACGGCTGACCCTTCAGGTGCCGCTGCGCGTGCGCCGGGTGCAGCCGAGGCGCTCCTCTGCGTTATTGCGACCGTGGGCCCAGAGGCACGGGCGTCTTGAACAGGTCCGCGTTTTATCCGGCACGGGCACCTTGCCCTGGGCGTGCCGACGCACTTCCTACCCTGTCCGCATCTTCGGTGGCGGACCGGGGGTATCCGACCGACTGGGCATGGCCGGCCCCCACCGGATAGCGCGACGCCGGCCGTGCCCTTCGGAAGTCTCGTGGATCCCGGCAAAAAGTAGCGGGTAACCGAAGACGTTCGTCCATTGCGTTGGTAATGTGAGCAGCAGTCGGGGGGACTAACTCAGCTGCACCGCAACCAAGGGGGAACAATGACCCAGCTCGATCCAGCCTACGCGGGGACGTGGCGATTCGATCCAGGCCACACTCGTATCGGCTTCAACGCCCGCCACGCGATGGTGACGAAGGTGCGGGGTGCCTTCAACGAAGTCGAGGGAACCATTCATGTCGACGTGGAGGATGTCGGCAAGAGCACTGTCGAGATGTCGGTGAAGGTGGCCAGTGTCGACACGCGTAACGCGGACCGCGACCAGCACCTGCGGACCAACGACTTCTTCGATGCTCCGAAATACCCCAAAATCGTCTTCCGGTCCACGCGCATCGACCAGGTGGACGAGAACAGCTTCATCGTCAACGGCGAACTGACCATCAAGGAGACCACACGCGAGATTGCCGTCCCCATGGAATTCACCGGGGTTGAGACCGACCCGTTCGGCAACCTCCGTGCGGGCTTTGAGGGCAGCCGCCGCATTGACCGCCGCGAGTACGGCGTGAGTTGGAACAAGGTGCTCGATTCAGGGGGCGTCCTGGTGTCCGAACGAGTGCTGCTTGAGTTCGAGGTCTCGGCGATCAAGGAAGCTTAGGGCGAGTCGGCGCGCGACGGTGCCGGCCCCTGCCTGACCGAACGTCGGCACCCCTTCGGGGGTAGCCGACGTTTCGGCGTTTGGGCAGGAATATTCTTCAGTTGCCCAGAGTTGAGTGATGTAGACTCAAGTTTGAGTGATCAACCAACAACGAAGGGATGAGCATGGACACGAAGTTGACGACCAAGAGTCAGGAAGCCCTTTCCGCTTCGGGAATGAACGCCTCCACGGCGGGAAACCCACAGGTGGAGCCCGCGCACTTGCTCAAGGCGCTTGTTGACCAGCGCGAATCGGTGGCCGTGGCATTGCTGAAAGCCGCCGGGATCGACCCGGACCAGGTTTCGGTCCAGGCCAGTGCCGCCATTAAGGCCTTGCCCACTTCATCCGGGAACAGCGTGGCCCAGGCCCAGTACTCACGAGGCATCCTGCAAGCCATCACCGCCGCCCAGCAAGCCGCGGCGGCCATGGGTGACGAATACGTCTCCACCGAGCATCTGCTGCTGGGCCTGAGCGAAGACGCCGGCGCCGCCGGCAAGGCCCTGCGCGAGTCCGGGGCCACGCGGAAGGCCCTTGACAGCGCCCTGCCCTCGATCCGCGGAGACCGCAAGGTCAACAACCCCGATCCCGAAAACACCTTCCAGGCACTGGAGAAGTTCGGCACCGACATGACGGCCATTGCCCGTTCGGGCAAGCTTGATCCGGTGATCGGGCGCGACACCGAGATCCGCCGCCTCGTGCAGGTGCTTTCGCGTCGCACCAAGAACAACCCGGTGCTCATCGGGGAACCCGGGGTGGGCAAGACCGCAGTGGTCGAAGGCCTGGCCCAGCGCATGGTTGCCGGGGACGTTCCCGAGTCGCTGCGCGGCAAGTCGCTGATTTCCCTGGACCTCGGCGCCATGGTGGCCGGGGCGAAGTACCGCGGCGAATTCGAGGAACGCCTCAAGGCCGTCCTCGAAGAGATCAAAGCCTCCGACGGGCAGATCGTCACGTTCATCGACGAGATCCACACCGTTGTGGGGGCAGGGGCATCCGAGGGTGCCATGGATGCCGGCAACATGCTCAAGCCCATGCTTGCCCGCGGAGAGTTGCGCCTAATTGGCGCCACGACGCTCGACGAGTATCGCCAGAACATCGAGAAGGACCCGGCCCTCGAACGCCGCTTCGCGCAGGTATACGTGGGGGAGCCGAGCGTCAATGACACCATTGCCATCCTGCGCGGGCTCAAGGAGCGCTACGAGGCGCACCACAAGGTCACGATCGCAGACTCGGCGCTGGTGGCCGCGGCGGGCCTCTCGGACCGCTACATCGCCGGGCGCCAGCTTCCGGACAAGGCCATCGACCTGGTCGACGAGGCGGCCAGCCGGCTGCGCATGGAGATCGACTCGGCCCCGGAGGAGATCGACCAGCTGCGTCGGTCGGTGGATCGCCTGACCATGGAGGAGCTGGCCCTCTCGGGGGAAACCGATCCCGGATCCCGCGAACGGCTCGAGGCGTTGCGCGCCGACATGGCGGACAAGAAGGAAGAGCTCGATGCGCTCAACGCGCGCTGGGAGGCGGAGAAGGCAGGCCTGAACCGGGTCGGCGACCTAAAGGTGCGCCTGGACGAGCTGCGCTCGCGCGCCGAGAAGATGCAGCGGGAGGGCGACCTGGAGGGTGCATCGCGACTGCTCTATGGGGAGATCCCCGCGCTGGAAAAGGACATGGACGATGCTGCACGCGCGGAGGCCTCCGGCGGCGACCAGGAATTGATGGTGGCCGATGAGGTCACCGCCGACGACATTGCCGAGGTCATCTCCGCGTGGACAGGCATCCCGGCGGGCCGCATGCTGCAGGGCGAAGGCCAGAAGCTGCTGCACATGGAGGATTTCCTTGGCCACCGGCTAATCGGCCAGCAGAAGGCTGTCGTCTCGGTGTCCGACGCGGTGCGCCGTGCCCGGGCCGGGATCTCCGACCCCGACCGTCCGACCGGCTCGTTCCTGTTCCTTGGCCCCACGGGCGTGGGCAAGACCGAATTGGCCAAGGCGCTGGCCGACTTCCTCTTCGACGACGAACGCGCCATGGTGCGCATCGACATGAGCGAGTATTCGGAGAAGCACGCGGTCGCACGGCTTGTCGGCGCCCCTCCGGGATACGTCGGCTACGAGGAAGGCGGCCAGCTCACCGAGGCGGTGCGCCGGCGGCCCTACTCAGTGGTGCTGCTCGACGAGGTCGAGAAGGCCCACCCCGAGGCCTTCGACATCCTGCTGCAGGTCCTGGACGACGGGCGCCTCACCGACGGGCAGGGACGCACGGTCGATTTCCGCAACGTCATCCTGATCATGACCTCGAACCTCGGTTCGCAGTTCATGGTCGACCAGACGTTGCCCGAGGACGCCAAGCGGACGGCCGTGATGAACCTGGTCAACTCCTCGTTCAAGCCCGAGTTCCTGAACCGGCTGGATGACGTGATCATGTTCGACCCGCTCTCGCTGGAGGAATTGGGTTCGATTGTGGCCCTGCAGGTCGACACCCTGGGCCGGCGTCTCGCCGGACGGCGCCTGCAGCTCGAGGTGGACAACGAGGCCCGTGACTGGCTGGCCCTGACCGGCTTCGATCCCGCCTTCGGCGCCCGGCCACTGCGTCGGCTTGTACAGCGCGAAATCGGGGACAGGCTGGCCCGCGAATTGCTGGCCGGAAGCATCCAGGACGGCGACACCGTCGTGGTCGGCGTCAACGAGTCCGCAGATGGGCTCACAGTGTCCTCGCGCCGAGGATAACTGCCGACCGCATCACGCCGGTGCCCGGGAGTGGCTGTGGCCACCCGAGGCACCGGCGAGAATTTTTTCAGGCCCGGGGGGTCAGGTGTTCAGGGCGGAGGTTTCGGCCGGAAGCATGGACACCCGCACGGTTCCCTCATTCAGGGCCAAGAAACAGGCAACCGCTCTGTCGCCGGTCTGCCATGTTGCTTCGGAGGGGCGGGAGAAATGATAGGACCAGCCGGTGTCCAGGGGGCTGGCCGGATCCAGGGGAACGGATTTACAAAGATCCTCGGATTGCGCAAGGATTGCCTCGGGTCCGGGGAATGCGTCTCCTTCGATCGAGAAGGTCCCGATGAGTTGTGCGTTGTGGGCGGTCTCGCAGGTGACGACGGTTGACGGTTCGAGCGGGCCGGTGAATCCTTGAAGGCAATCGCCGTCCCGGAATTGATCCGCAGGGACGTCGGATGCGATGATCCCGTCGAGGCCCGGGGATGCGTTTCGCGTCACTTCCGCACTTGGCTCCGGGGCGGCTTCCTGGCCGAAAAACCTGTCGGCTCCGTAGATCACAATCAACATGATTCCCAGTGCGCCGAGCAGTGCCCAAAGGGCCGGGGCGCGCCACCAAGAACGCGTCTGTGACTTGGCACTTAGAGCAGGAAGCGCGGCTCTCGGCTCTGGCTGTGGCGGATCAGGCAAGCAAGCTCCCGGGCGGTTGGCAGTCGACTTGGTGGACAAAATAATACTCTACCGGCGGAACGGAGGTTCCGGGCAGGCACTCGCCGCCGAATCATGTTAACCTTGAAATACGAAAGAATTAGTCACATATTCTGGGGCCTCCACCTGACACGGGTGGACCACCTCCAGATCTACTGAAAAAAGGGGGTCACGCCATGGGGCGCGGCCGTCAGAAGGCAAAAGCGACACGACAGGCCAGGGACATGAAATATTTCTCCCCGGCCACTGATTTGTCCGCCTTGGAACGCGAGCTTGGAAAGAATCGTGGTCACAGTACCTCGACACCAAGCCCTGTCGACGTACCTTACGAATCCAATTATTCGGATTACGAAGACAAGTACGCAGACGATGACGACGAGGACGACCAACGGCGCATCAGCTGATGCGCCGACTCCCTGAAGTGACCGTCGGAAAATAGGCGGTTATGGTTTTTCCAGTACGTGAAAACGGCAGCCGTGGCCACCGCGCAGTAACTGCGTCGGTGACCGCGGCCTTTGCCATGCCCGGGGAACCGAGGTAGCCGAACATGCTTCATGAGGGTCGGCTCGGGATCCAGATGGCGCACCGCGCAGCCATTCGTTCGATCGAACGCGTGGTTGGCGAGAATGCCCCGTTGCAGGATGCAGCCATTGCCGCCGCCGGCATCCGCAGGATGCTGGACGCGGGGTCCGTGCTGGTGCTCACCGGTGCCGGGGTGTCCACCGATTCGGGAATCCCCGACTACAGGGGGCCGAAGGGCTCGCTGCTGCGCCACCGGCCCATGACCTACCAGGAGTTCCTGCACGAGCCCAGCGCCCGGCACCGGTATTGGGCACGCAGCTTCGTGGGTTGGAGGCACATGGCCCAGGCGGCGCCGAACTCCATCCACCGAAGCTTGGCCGAGTGGGAAGCAACGGGAAAAATCAGTGGCATCGTCACGCAAAACGTCGACGGCCTACATGTGGCCGCGGGTTCCCTGAACGTCATCCCCCTTCACGGTGACTTGCAACAGATCAGTTGCCTGAACTGCGGAGCACTGGAGAACCGGGAGAACCTCGATGTCAGGCTGCACGAGGCAAATCCCGGCTACCTGGAGCGCATCGACCTGGATCCCTCGCTGGTGAATCCCGACGGCGATGTGACCCTCGACGAGGCCCATGTGGCCGAGTTCCACATGATTGGTTGCTTGGTGTGCGGATCGAAGAAGTTGAAGCCCAATGTGGTCTACTTCGGCGAGAGCGTCCCACCCGAGCGCAAGGTTCGACTCAAGGAACTCGAGGCCCAATCGGCCTCCCTGCTGGTCATCGGCTCCTCGCTTGCGGTTATGAGCGGCTACAAGCTGCTGCTGGACGCCCGCAGCTCCGGCAAACCGGTCGGCCTGATCAACGGCGGTCCCACCCGCGGCGATTCCAAGGCCGACTACAGGTGGCGCAGCAACATCGCCGAGGCCATTGCCGTCCTGGAATCACCTGGCGACGGGGCCGTGCGCCGGCCCATGTAGCCGTGGCCCATGCCTTTCCGCCCCGTGTCCGGCTTGGGCGATTAATCAGCTGAGGGACCGTGCCCAATGGGCGCGGTCCCTCAACTGGTCAAGGCTCCTGGCAGTTAGCCGGCGAAGTTGCCGCGCATGAGCACGGCACCGCCGTCAACACCCTTGGCGCCCTGGACGTAGTCCTGACCTGCGGTCTTGGCTTCCTCGGTCACCGCGCCAACGGTGCCCATCACCCACGAGTTCATGCCGCGGGCGTTCAGGCGGGCCAGTGCCGCGTCGGCGATCTCGGCATCAACGATGGCAACCATGCCGACACCCAGGTTGAGCGTGCGCTCCAGGTCCGGCTGCGGCACGGAACCGAGCTCGGCCATGACCTTGAAGACGGCCGGCAGTGCCCAGCTGGAGCGTTCCACGGTGGCCATCAGGCCCTGCGGCAGCACGCGGGCCAGGTTGGCGGCCAGGCCGCCGCCGGTGACGTGGCTGAAGCCGTGCACCTTGATGGCGCCGTCGACGTTGAACGCGCGGACCAGGTCCAGGCAGTCCATAGTGTAGATGCGGGTCGGTTCCAGCAGTTCCTCGCCCAGGGTGCGGCCGAATTCCGGCACGTGGCGGTCCAAGGCCCAGCCTGCGTGTGCGACGATGCTGCGCACCAGGGAGTAGCCATTGGAGTGGATGCCGGAGGCCGACATGCCGATGATGACATCGCCGTCCTTGACGCGTTCCGGGCCGAGCAGGCCGTCGGCCTCGACGATGCCGGTGGCGGCACCGGCGACATCGTATTCGTGCTCGCCCAGCAGGCCCGGGTGCTCGGCGGTTTCCCCGCCGACCAGCGCGGTGCCGGCGATCTGGCAGCCCTCGGCGATGCCGCGGACAATGTCGGCGATGCGCTCGGGAACGACCTTGCCGCAGGCAATGTAGTCGGTCATGAACAGCGGTTCGGCACCCACGACGACGATGTCATCGACGACCATGCCGACCAGGTCGTGGCCGATGGTGTGGTGGATGTCCATGGCCTGGGCGATGGCGACCTTGGTGCCCACTCCGTCGGTGGAGGTGGCCAGCAGCGGCTTCTTGTAGGAAAGGAACTTCGAGGCGTCGTAGAGGCCTGCGAAGCCGCCCACCCCGCCCAGGACGTTGGCGTTGTGGGTGGCCTTGATGGCGCCCTTCATCAACTCAACGGCGCGGTCACCGGCCTCGACATCGACACCGGCCGAAGCATAGGTGATTCCGGAATTCTCAGGGGTGGCACTTGTCATCTCTGATGTGTCCTTTACTTAGTTGCGCGGTGTTTTGTCTGCGGCGGTGAGTGCCGACTCGAATTCGGCATCCGGGCCCGGCTCACATCCCGCCTGGTTGCTTCGTTCAAGCAGGTTCTTGCCGATGCGGTCCGAACCCGGCAGGGCAATCGGGTAGTCCCCGGTGAAGCATGCGGTGCACAGGCGTTCGCGCTTTTGGAGGGTGGCGTCGATCATGCCGTCCTCGGAAATGTAGGCGAGCGAGTCGGCCCCGATGGACTTGCTGATCTCGTCCACTGCAGCGCCGTTGGCAATGAGCTCGGCGCGGGTGGCGAAGTCGATGCCGTAGAAGCAGGGCCACTTGATGGGTGGGGAGGAGATCTTCACGTGGATCTCCGCGGCGCCGGCCTCGCGCAGCATGCGCACCACGGCGCGCTGGGTGTTGCCGCGGACGATCGAGTCGTCGACGACGACGACGCGCTTGCCCTTGATGACGGGCTCCAGGGCGTTGAGCTTGAGCTTGATGCCGAGCTGGCGCAGCGTCTGTGACGGCTGGATGAAGGTTCGTCCCACGTAGGCGTTCTTCACGAAGCCGTGGGCGAAGGGGATGCCCGACTGCTCGGCGTAACCGATGGCGGCAGGGGTGCCGGATTCGGGAACGGGGATGACGATGTCGGCCTCGGCGGCGTTTTCGCGGGCCAGCTGGCGGCCCATTTCCACGCGCGACTCGTAAACCGAACGGCCGTTGATCGAGGCATCCGGGCGGGCAAGGTACACGTACTCGAAGACACAGGCGGCCGGAGTGGCGGCGCCGAAGCGCTGTGAGCGCACTCCTTCCGCGTCGATGGCGATGAACTCGCCGGGTTCGATTTCGCGGATGAAGCTTGCACCCACGGTGGCCAGGGCTGCCTGTTCGGAGGCCACTACCCATCCGCGCTCGAGACGGCCGAGCACCAGCGGGCGTACCCCGTAGGTGTCGCGTGCGGCGTAGAGGGTGTGCTCGTCCATGAAGACGAAGCAGAAGGCGCCGCTGAGCTTGGGCAGCAGGCGGAGCGCCGACTCTTCCAGGGTTTCGCCGTTGGAGCCGTTGAGCAGTGCCGTCACCAGTGCGGTGTCGGTGGTGTTGCCCTGGGCGATTTCGCCGCGGACCTTTTCCTCGGACTCTGCATGGAGGTCGTTGACCATTTCCATGAGCTCGGCCGAGTTGGTCAGGTTGCCGTTGTGCGCCAGCGCCACGGTGCCCGCAGCGGTGGGGCCGAGCGTCGGCTGGGCGTTGGCCCAGTGGCTTGCCCCGGTGGTGGAGTAGCGGCAGTGGCCAATGGCCAGGTGCCCGGGCATGGAATTGAGGGTGTTCTCGTCGAACACCTGGGAGACCAGGCCCATGTCCTTGTAGACATTGATCCGCTGTCCGTCACTCGTGGCCAGTCCGGCCGATTCCTGCCCGCGATGCTGAAGCGCATACAGACCGTAATAGGTCAGTTTCGCCACTTCTTCGCCGGGAGCCCAAACACCGAAGACACCGCATTCATCCTGCGGGCCCTTCTCGTTGGGCAAAAGATCATGATTTAGGTTTCCGTCACCACGCGCCATAGGAATTATTCTCTCACGAGCAAGGGGCACGATGGGGCGTGAAGTCACCCACAGGCACGGTTCTAGCGGTGTTCTGGATCACCCATCGGCACGGCAAGCGCGCGACGTGCCTTTTTGCGTGTGATGCGATCCACAACCAGGAAGACGATGCTGGCGAGGAGGACGCCGAAGAAGGCAAAGCCGACGGACAGGAATCCTGCCACGGAGGCGCGCGTGAAGTTCGCCGATTCCTCGCCGGTGTACGCGGACACGAAGGCAACGACGACGCCCACCAGGGCGCCGATGCCCACGAACGGCCAGAACCTTGGCGCCGCGTAGACCTCCACCTCGACCTGCGTGCTTGGCTCGTCGGCGGGGGTGGGATTGGTGGGGTTCTGGCTGGATTCCATACCCTCTAGGGTACTAAACCAGGGGCAGTTCGGCGGACAGGTCGGCGCGCAACCCGGAGGCGGAGACCTTTCCGGTGGCCAGCGCCGCCTCCCAGCCGATCTTGCCGGAGGCCAGCGCCAGCCAGAGCTGGGCAGGAAGCTCGATGACGTTCGGGGGAGTGCCGCGGGTGTGCCGTGGACCCGCGATGCATTGGGTCACCCCGAACGGCGGAACGCGCACCTCCACGGAGTTGCCCTCGGCGCGGCTGGCAAGTTCCTCCAGGGTGTAGCGCACGGCCAGGGCTATGAGCGGGCGGGGCAGCGTCGCGGCTTCCGCCTCGTCGGTCTCGATCCACCGGCCGAGGGCACGGGCCCCCTCTGCCGGATCGATGCGTCGCTTGATGGCCACGGGTTATCAGGAATCCAGCAGGTCCATGACCGGGGTTGCCAGGCGCACCGAACCCACTGGGGCATCCCCGCCGAGCACCGGACGGGTCAGCTTGGCCAAGGTGTCGGCCAGTTGGCCGGTGGTAATGGCGCCGGCGTTGGCCAGCAGCGTCAGGCCCAGCAGGTTGGTTCCACGGCCCGATCCGTCCTGCATCTTCACTGCCACGGCCGTTCCGTTGGGCGCTGCGAGCATCAACACTCCCTCGGCGCCGAGCTTGGCGATGACCCCCAGGTCCTCCATCACCAGGGAGTTGGGCAGGCCATGTCCCTGGACCGCCCACGGGTAGTCCAGCATTGCCGTGGCAATGGTTGCCGCCCGCGCCTCGGCATGCTTGTTTCCCGGGGCCTGGGCCAGCTTGGAAGCGGCCCGGGCAAGTCCGGCCAGGGAGATCACCGGTACCGGCGCCCCGCATCCGTCCACGCCCAGGTGGGAGATTTTCTCCCCGGCATAATCCTCGATGACCTCGATGACCCTTTGCTGCAGGGGGTGGTCCGCGGAGAGATAGGTCTTGGTGTCCCAGCCGTTTTCCGTGCAGGCCCACAGGAATGCCGCGTGCTTGCCCGAGCAGTTGAATGACAGCGCCGACTTCTGAAGTCCCGCCCGCAACCGCTCGGTGCGTGTGTCGGGGTCTGCCGGCCAGGCGGCGGGGCACAGCAGGTCGGATTCGTCCAGGCCGGCCTTGGCCAGCATGGATTCAACGACGTCGGTGTGTTCGGTGCTGCCGACGTGGCTGGCGCAGGCCAGGGCCACCTGGGCGCCGCGCAGCGGAACCCCGCACTGCATGGAGGCAAGGGCCTGGAACGGCTTGAGGGCGGAGCGCGGGTACACCAGGGTGTTCGGGTTTCCCAGCGCGGTGAGCACCTCGCCCGCGGCATCAACGACCACCGCGGAACCGCGGTGGCGGGATTCAACGAAGCCGTTGCGCTCGAGCACCACAAGGTCGACGGTTTCGGAGGCAATCAGCGTTTCGGGCATGTGACCTAGTTTACGGTCTGTGTGCTCTCCATCAGTGCAACGACGAAGTCCGAGTCGGCGCCCAGCGGACGCATGTCCCAGGTGGAAAAGCTGGAAGCGATCCGCAGGCCGGCCGCTGCCACGTCGGCCTCGAACGTTCCGAAGGCGTAGTCCTTGAGCAGGGAGAAGCCCACGACCAGTCGGCCGCGGGGCGCCAGATGCGCGGCCAGCGACGACAACACGGCACCGGCGGTGCCCGGTGCCACGAAGGCCAGGACGTTTCCGGGGGAGACGACCACGTCGAAGGTTTCGCGGGTCCCGGAGGCATCCCGCAAGTCCAGCGACGCCAGGTTGCCGGGCAGCCACCGGGAGCCGGGGAAATCGCGTTGGGCGGCGGCCAGGAGCTCCTCGTCCAGGTCCACTCCGGTGACCCGGTGTCCGCGAGCGGCAAGCGCACCGCCAACCCGCCCGGTCCCGCAGCCGGCATCGAGCACGCGCGCGTCCCGCGGGAGCAACGCATCGACGAACCTCGCCTCGCCGTCGAGGTCTGCGCCGGATTCGCGCAGTTGCGCAAAGCGGTCGATGTAGTTCTTGGCCTGCCTCGGATCTTGGCGGGCCTGCTGCTGCCACAAGGTTTCCTTCTCCATGTACACGAGCATAGGCGCAGCCACCGCTTGCAGGTGGGGTCGGGATCGGGCGCACCGCCCGGGGAGAACGGCGGACCCGGTGCGAAGTTGGCGTAAATGCGTCGGTCCGGCGACCCGGGTGGGCACTGAGGGGACCGGAGCCGGTAGGCTTAAGCCTCGTGAAGGTACTGGTTATTGGCCCCGGCGGCCGCGAACATGCACTGATCCGCGCTTTGGCTTCGGATCCCTACGTCACCGACCTGCATTGCGCACCCGGCAATGCCGGGATATCGCGTGACGTCACTACCCACCAGATCGATGCCCAGGATCCCGCGGCAGTGGTGGCACTTGCCCGCGAACTGGGCTCGGATCTGGTGGTGGTTGGTCCCGAGGCACCACTGGCGGCAGGTGTTGCCGACGCACTGATCTCCGTGAACATCCCCGTCTTTGGCCCCACGCAAGCGGCTGCCCAGCTGGAGGCCTCCAAGGCCTTCGCCAAGACGGTCATGGCCGAGGCCGGCGTGCCCACCGCCATGGCCAAGGTCGCCACCAACTCCGAGGAGGCGGCCGGGGCACTCGATGCCTTCGGCGCCCCCTATGTGGTCAAGGACGATGGACTCGCAGCAGGCAAGGGCGTCGTGGTCACGTCCGACCGCGCAGAGGCCCTGGCCCATGCAGAGGCCTGCTTCGCCGCGGGCGGCACCGTGGTCATCGAGGAATTCCTTGACGGCCCGGAGGTCTCCCTCTTTGTCATCTGCGACGGCACCCACGCCGTCCCGCTGGCACCCGCCCAGGACTTCAAGCGCATCTTCGATGGCGACGAGGGACCGAACACCGGCGGCATGGGCGCCTACTCGCCCTTGCCCTGGTTGCCTGCCGGCTTCGTGGCCGAGGTCATGGACCGCGTCGCCTACCCGACGCTGCGCGACATGGCCTCCCGCGGCACCCCCTTCACCGGTGTGCTGTACTGCGGCCTGGCTATCACCGGCCGCGGCATCCGCGTCATTGAATTCAACGCACGCTTCGGCGACCCCGAGACCCAGGCAGTGCTGGCACGCCTGAAGACCCCGCTGGGCGGGCTCCTGATGGCAGCCGCCAAGGGCGAACTCGATGACGCCGAGTTGTTGCACTGGCGCCCCGAGACCGCCGTCGGAGTGGTCATGGCAGCCGAAAACTACCCCGATGCCCCCGTCAAGGGAGCGGCGATCCAAGGGATTGAAGCGGCAGAGGCCATCGAGGACGTCTCGGTGCTGCACGCCGGAACCACCCGCAACGAATCAGGCGAGGTCGTCGTCGACGGCGGCCGCGTGCTGGCAGTCGTGGGCCTGGGTGCCGACCTGCACGCCGCGCGCGACAAGGCCTACGAAGGCGTCGCCGCCATCTCCTGGGACGGTGCCCAGCACCGCACCGACATTGCGCTGAAGGCCGCCAACGGCCAGATCAGCGTCTCGGAAGGAACACACTAAATGTCAGGCCTGCAAACCGAAACCCTGGACCTGCCGGGGTGGACCCACCACTACTCGGGCAAGGTCCGCGACCTCTACATCCCGGCCGGTTCCAGCTTCGAGGAAACCGACCGCGTCCTGGTGGTTGCCAGCGACAGGATCAGCGCCTTTGACTTCGTGCTGGAATCCGAGATCCCGGACAAGGGCAAGGTGCTGACCCAGCTGAGCCTGTGGTGGTTCGACAAGTTGGCCGAAATCCCCAACCACGTCATCTCCACCGACGTGCCGGACGCCGTTGCCGGCCGGGCCATGGTCTGCAAGAAGCTGGACATGTTCCCGATCGAGTGCATCGCCCGCGGCTACCTGACCGGCTCCGGGCTGGCCGAGTACAAGGACCGCCAGACGGTCTGCGCGCTTCCGCTGAAGGCCGGCATGGTCGATGGCTCCAAGCTCGAGCCTGCCATCTTCACCCCCTCGGCCAAGGCCGAGGTCGGTGAGCACGACGAAAACATCACCTTCGAGGAAACCGCTGCACGCATCGGCGGCCAGCAGGCCGCAGACCTGCGCGACGCCACCTTGGCCCTGTACACCCGCGCCGAGGAAATTGCCCGCACCCGCGGCATCATCCTGGCCGACACCAAGGTCGAGTTCGGGATCGATCCCGCCAACGGCGAGATCACCCTGGGCGACGAGGTGCTGACCCCGGACTCCTCGCGCTTCTGGGACGCGGAGACCTACTCCCCGGGGCAGGCGCAGCCATCCTTCGACAAGCAGTTCGTCCGCGACTGGCTCACCTCCGAGGCTTCCGGCTGGGACAAGAACTCCGGCGAGGAACCCCCGGTGCTGCCGGCGGAGATCATCGAGCGTACCCGTGCGCGCTACATCGATGCCTACGAGCGCCTGACGGGACTGACCTTCAGCGCCTGATCCGCGCCACCGACTAAGGCCCTGGCCCCCCATCCGTGCAGGACGGGGGGGCAGGGCCTTTGTCGTGTCCGGGATCCGCAGGGGGCGTGGCAGGGGGGATCAGACCAGCGAGTCGAGCCAGGCCTTGTGCAGGGCGGCAAAGCGGCCTTCGGCGCCGATGAGCTCGGCCGGGGTGCCGTCCTCGACGATTCGTCCGTCGTGGACCACCAACACCCGGTCGGCGATCTGCACCGTGGAGAGCCGGTGCGCGATGATCAGCGCGGTCCGGTTGCCCAGCAGGGTCTGTAGCCCGCGCTGCACGGCGCGTTCGGAGGGGATGTCCAGAGAGCTGGTCGCCTCGTCGAGGATCAGCACCGCGGGGTCCGCCAGGAACGCCCGGGCGAAGGAGATGAGCTGGCGCTGGCCTGAGGAGACGCGACCGCCGCGCTTGTTCACGTCGGTGTCGTAGCCCTCGGGCAGGGCCATGATGAATTCGTGGGCGCCCACGGCGCGGGCGGCCAGGATGATCTCCTCGATGCTGGCGCCGGGCTTGCCCAGGGAGATGTTCTCGGCCACGGTCCCGGAGAAGAGGAAGGCCTCCTGGGTCACCATCACCACGTGCCGGCGCAGGTCGTTGTTGGCGATCCGCTCGATCGGCACCTCATCGAGGGTCAGCGACCCGGAGCGCAGGTCGTAGAACCTGGCGATCAGCTTGGCCAGGGTGGACTTGCCGGCACCTGTCTGCCCGACCACGGCAACGGTCTGCCCCGCCGGGATGGCCAGGTCGAACCTGTCCATGACGACGGGCCCGTCCCCGTACCCGAAGACCGCGTCCTTGAATGCCACGGCACCTGCCACCTGTTCCAGCGGCTGCGGCTTGGCGGGTTCCACCACGGTGGGTTCCTCCTCGAGCAGTCCGGAGACCTTTTCCAGCGCCGCGGTTGCCGATTGCAGCGACTGGTAGAACATCGCGATGTTTTCCACCGGCTGGAACACCCGCTTGGTGGCCAGCAGCAGGGCCACCAGCACGCCCACCCCCAGCTCGCCGTCCAGGATGCGGAACCCGCCCCAGGCCAGCACCGCCGCCACCGACAGGTTGCCGATGAGCACCAGCGAGGGCTGGAGCACGCCGAAGAGGTTGATGGAGCGGATCGAGTTGTCCCGGTATTCGCCGGCGACCTGCGCGTAGGTCGCGTCGTTGGCGCGTTCCTTGCGGAAGGCCTTCACTGCGCGGATGCCGGTCATGGTTTCCACGAAGCTGCCGATGACCCGGGCCGAGACCACCCGGGATTCGCGGTAGACCAGCTCCGATCGCTTCTGGTACCAGCCAAAGAGCAGCCAGATGGGCAGGGCGGCGATGACGACCACGAACCCCGAGCGCCAGTCGAGGGCGAAGATGGACACCAGGGTGAAGGTCACGAAGACGGCGGCCGAGGCGAGTTCGGAAATGCCCTGGTCCAGCAGCTCGCGCAGCGTCTCCAGGTCCGAGGTCTGCCGGGAGATGATGCGCCCGGAGGTGTATTTTTCGTGGAACTCCAGGCTCAGGCGCTGGGTGTGCCGAAAGACGCGCAGGCGCAGATCCAGCAGCATGGCCTGGGAGATCTTCGCGGTGCACAGGATGTACCAGCCCAGCAGCGTGCCGGCGGCGATGGCCGAGAGCACGTAGGCGCCGCCGGTGATGCCCAGGGGCGCCCAGTTTCCGGCGGCGACCTGCGGCAGGCCCCAGTCGATGGCCCAGGCGATGATCAGCGGGAAGGCGACGCGGGCGGCGTTGGAGATGACCACGAGCACCACGGTGAGCGCCAGCATGCGCTTTTGTGTCTTGGCCAGGGTGGCCAGCAGCCTCCAGGAACGGGCGCGCACGCGCTTGCGTTCGTCCTTGGATAGGGTGATGGCGTCCTCGTTTGCGACACCGATGTTCTGGCTCATGCTAGCGGACCGCCTTGAAGGGGGATGATGTCGGATTCCTCGTCCACGAGGCTGGCAATGACGTAGCGGTAGTGCTCGTTGCGTGCCAGCAGTTCCGAGTGCGTGCCCACGTCGTCGATCAGCCCGTCCCTCAGCAGCGCAACCTTGTCGGCCAGGGCCACGGTGGAGGGCCGGTGGGCCACGATCAGCGTGGTGGTCCCGGCCAGGGTGGTGCGCAGCCGCTGGGTTACCGCTTCCTCGGTGCGTACGTCCAGGGCCGAGAGCGGGTCATCGAGCACCAGCACGCGCGGCCTGGCCGCTATGGCCCGGGCCAGGGCGATGCGCTGGCGCTGGCCACCGGAGAGGGAAAGGCCTTCCTCGCCGATGACGGTGTCCAGGCCTTGGGGCAGCGTGCGGGCGAACCCGGCCTGGGCGGTGTCGATGGCATCCTCCAGCAGCGCGTCCAGTTCCGGTCCGTCAAGCCCGGTGGCTCCCAGCAGCACGTTGTCCCGGATCGAGGAGGAAAACAGGATGGTGTCCTCGAAGGCGACCGCCACGTCGCGGCGCAGTTCGACCAGGTCCCGATCACGCACGTCGACGCCATCGATGAGGACCTGGCCACCGGTGGCTTCGTAGAGCCGGGGAACGAGCTGGAGCAGCGTGGACTTTCCGGTGCCGGTCATCCCGACCAGTGCCATGGTCTCCCCGGGGGCCACGTGCAGGTTGACGCCGCGCAGCACCGGTGCGGCGGCGGCCGGGGTGTCGGGGAAGCGGAAGAGGACATTGCGCAACTCAAGTTCCCCGCGCGGGTCCGTAGGGGAAACGGGCGACTCGGGGGAGGTGATGGTGTTGTTGGTGTCCATGACCTCGAAGTGGCGGTCCAAGGCGGTCTTGGTCGTGAGGGTCATGCCCATGAGCATGCCCATGTGTTCAACCGGCCCGGCCAGCACCGTGGCGGTGGCGAAGAAGGCAACGAGGGCGCCGACGCTCAGCTCGCCCTGCGCGGTGAGCCACAGCCCCGCCACCAGGCCCAGGCCCAGCGTAGTTTCGGGGATGGCCACCACGTAGAGGATGAAGCTGGCCAGGGTCCTGGCCTTGGAAACCTCGGTGTCGCGAAGCTGCTCGGCCCGGGTGTTGAACCCGTCGTACATGTGGCGTCCCCGGCCAAAGGCCTTGATGACGCGGATGCCATGGACCGATTCCTCCACGGCCGTGGCCAGGTCCCCGGCCTGGTCCTGGCTCAGCCGGCTGGCGGCCCGGTAGTTGTTGCGGAAGTGGAACGCCTTGATGGTGATGGGGATGGCCCCGGCCAGGTAGATGGTGCCCAACACCCAGCTGGAGCTGAACATCAGGGTCAGCCCGGCGATCACGGTGACGGTGGAAACCACCAGCATCATCGCGCCGAAGGCGAGCCACCGGCGCAGCAGGCTCAGGTCGCCCATGGACCTGGAGAGCAACTGGCCGGAGCCCCAGCGCTCGTGGAAGGCCACAGGAAGCTGCTGGAGGTGGGCGTACAGGCGCACCCTCATCTGGGTTTCCAGGCGGGCCGCGGGGGTGATGACGAATTGCCGGCGCAGGAACACCAGCAGTGCCTCGAGGGCGCCGAGGGCAGCCACCAGGCCCACGGCCAGCCAGACCTCTGAACCCTTGCCTTCCGGGTGCAGCACGTTGTTCACCAGCCATGCCAGGACCTGGGGAATGGTCAGGGCGACGACGCCGGCCAACAGCGCGCACAGGAACCCGAAAAACAGCCGGGGGAGGATGGGCTTGACGAAGGGAATAAGACGGGCAAAGGTCCTGCCCAGCGTGGGCGTGCCCGCCGCGGGGGCGTGTCCTTGTTGTACTGCCACCGGTGTCCGACCTCTATCCCCGCGCATGGTTGTGCTTCTGCGAATACCCTACAGTGTGGGGTTGGGATTCATCAATCGGATGGGTCGGGCTACCCTTGCGCCGTCAACGTGAGCAGGATGGCCTCCGGCGGGCAGGCGATCCGCACCGGGGCGAAGCGCGAGGTCCCGATGCCGGCGGACACGTTCAGCGGCGTGCTCTTGCCGGCGAAGTCCCATTGCGTCAGCCCGCTGGCCCGCCAGGTTGGCAGGTCGCAATTCGTCACCAGGGCGCCGTAGCCCGGGATGCAAACCTGGCCCCCATGGGTGTGCCCGGCCAGGATCAGGTCGGTGCCGGCGGCAGTGAACCTGTCCAGGACGCGCTGGTACGGCGCATGGGCCAGTGCGACGCGAAGGTGCGGTGCCGAGCCGGAGGTGGCGGACCCGGCCGGCCACCCGGCAAAGCGGTCCAGGTCCAGATGCGGGTCGTCCACGCCTGTGAAATCCAGGCGGGTCCCCTTCACTGCCATGGAATGGTTTCGGTTGGTCAGGTTGACCCAGCCCGCGGTACCGAAAGCGCGGTGCATTTCCTGCCAGGGCAATTGGTACTTGGAGGAGTTCCGCGGCGTGTCCGAGCGCTTGGCGAGATAGCGAAAGGGATTCTTTGGCCGTGGCCCGAAGTAGCAATTTGACCCGGGTACGAAGGCCCCGGGGAACGCCATCAGCGGGTCCAACGCCTCCAGCAAGGCGTCCAGGCCTTCGAGGTGTCCCAGATTGTCGCCGGTGTTGATCACGAGGTCTGGTTTCAGATCCGCCAGGGACTGCAGCCAGCGGCGCTTGAGCTCCTGGCCCGGCACCATGTGGATGTCCGAAAGGTGGAGCATCCGGATCGGCAAGGAACCAGGGGGCAGCAGTGCCAGGGTCTCCTCGCGGACGCCGAAGCGCGTGGTCTGGCCCAATCCGTAGCCGAAAAGGATGCCGGCGCCGGCGGTTGCCGCACCAGCCGCCAAAGCGGCCCCACGCACAGTGCGTGAGACCGCTTCGGCCAGCGATGATGAAGTCGCGAGGGAACTAGTCATCTTCGGTCTTCTTGGGAGGGTTGGGCGTGTTTCCGCTGTTTCCCTTGGGCTTGGGGGTTGCGGTCGCCTTCGGGGCTTCCGATTCCTTGGGCTCCTTGGTTTCCTTTGAATCCGAGGTTTCGGAGCTTGCCGAATCCGCTGTGTCATCGTCGTCGGCTTCCACCTTCTTCGGGGCCGGAGGCTTGGGCGCGGACTTGGCCTTGCCGAAAGATTCGGTCGGGTAGAGATCGCCGACCTTCTTCATGTAGTTGGTCCACAGCGGGGAAGCCCAGGTTCCGGAGTCGACCCAGCGACGGGCGATGCCGTCGATCACCTTGTTCTTGGTCTCCAGGTTCTGTTGCTTGTCGTAACGGCCGACCCATGCGGCGGAGGCCATGCCGGTGGTGTAACCGACGAACCAGGTCGAGTTGGCACCGTTGTTGGTACCGGTCTTGCCGGAGATCGGGTAGTCGATGGCGCCCTTGGTTACCTTTTGCTTGGCAATCTTCGTCATGGTGCCGTTCATGTCGGCGACGACCTGCGGGCTGACTGCCTGCTCGCAAGAGACCGGCTTGACCTTGTATGCGGTGCCGGTGGCATCGGTGACCGAGGTCAGTGCACGGTTGTCGCAGAACTCGCCGTTATTGGCAAAGGTCGCAAACGCTGTGGCCTGGGCCAGCGGGGTGATGCGTGCAGAACCGATCACGAAGGCCGGGTTGGCCGGAGATATCGGCTGTCCCAGGGTTGATTTTTTACCCGTGGCCGGATCGATGTCGTTGTCGTAGTCGATCAGGCCCAGGCGTTCGGTGCCCTCGGCAATGTCGCAGAGGTCAAGTTTGGAGGCCTCGGCCACGGTGGCGGAGTTCACGGAGTTGAACAGGCCATAGTCCACCGTCATCGACGAGGGATAGCCGCTCACGGCGTTGGCTGGAGCCCAGCCGCCGCCAACGGTGGTGTATCCGCGCGGTAGGCATGAGGCCTTCCAACGGAATGAAGCCGGGTAGTTCTTCTTATTGGGTGCGCTGATCCGATCCCACATATTGCGACCCGATTCGAGCCAGGCCATCGTGGTGTAGGGCTTCATCGTTGAACCGCCCTGGAAGCCGCCGGCCCCGCCCAGTGCTTTCTCGACGGCAAAGTTGATGGTGGTGTTCGGGCCGGTGTTTTTGTCCGTTGGGACGTAGTCCTTGTTCTGGCCCATGGCCAGGATGTTGCCGGTGCCCGGTTCGACGGTCACGATGGACGCGCCGATGTTCGACTTGTCGTCGGCAGGGATCATGGCCTTGGACTGCTTCGCTGCTTCCTTCTGCAGGCGCGGGTCCAACGTCGTCTTGATGGTCAGGCCACCGCGGTACAGCAGGTTTTCGCGATCCTTACGGGTCTTGCCGTAAGCCTCATCGGTGGTGATGAGCCTCGTGACGTAGTCACAGAAGTAGGCGGAATCCTCGGCGGCGATGCAACCGGACTTGACCTCTTTCGGCTTGACGCCCAGCTTGGACTTCACTGCCTTGTCGTATTCTTTCTTGTCGATGGCACCGGTGCGCAGCATGGCAGCCAGCACGGTGTTTCGACGCTTGAGGCTACGTTCCGGGTACTTCTCCGGGTTGTAGGCGTTGGGCAGCTGGACCATTCCGGCGAGCATCGCGGATTGCTGTAGGTTCAGGTCCTTGGCGTCGACCGAGTAGAAGCGCTGGGCTGCGGCCTGGATGCCGTAGTTGCGGCCGGAGAACAGCACAAGGTTCAGGTAGCCCTCGAGGATTTCGTCCTTGGTCATTTCCTTTTCGATGGAAATGGCCAGCTTGGCTTCGCGGGCCTTGTCCGCGATGTCCTTGGAGCCGGAGATCGTCATCTCGGAGCGGTCCACGCCGTTGACGACGTCGGCGTTCACCAGCAGGTTGTTGACGTACTGCTGGGTCAGGGTGGAGGCGCCCTGCTGCGACGAGGACGTGAAGTTGTTCACCGCGGCGCGGGCGATGCCGCGGACATCGATGCCGTTGTGCTCGTAGAAGCGCTCGTCCTCGATGGAGATGATGGCACTCTGCATGATCTTGGAAATGTTCTTGAGCTTTACCGGCTGCCGGTTTTCCGAGTAGAACGTCGCAATCGTGGAACCGTCCTTGGCCAGGATCTTCGAGGGCTGCGCGATTGGCTCGCCCTTGAAGCTGGCCGGGAGGGCATCAAAGATTTCGGTTCCGGCGTTCGCACTGCTGCCGGCAAGGGACGCAATGGGGACCATGAGCCCTGCCGCAAGGACGCCACTTAAGGCGCTCACCCCAAAGAAGGCAACGATCTTGCCGAGGGTGGTAGCCGTATCAAAAAACGGGGACTTTTTAGCTGCCATACCTACTAGTTTACAAGGACGCGCTAACGTATCGGTTATGACCAAATGGGAGTACGCCACTTTGCCACTTATTATTCACGCCACGAAGCAGATCCTGGATCAGTGGGGAGACGACGGTTGGGAGCTAGTTGCCGTCGTTCCCGGACCCAATGGAAATGCACCGGTCGCTTACCTCAAGCGTCCCAAGGCCTAACGACAGAAACGAGAAAACCCATGCAACAAGAGACTTCTTCAGCCATCGAGGCACGCCTGGCCGAGCTCGGCCACAGCCTCCCCGCAGTCGTCGCACCTGTGGCCGCCTACGTACCGGCCACCATCACCGGCAACCTGGTTTACACCTCGGGTCAGCTGCCGTTTATTAACGGGGAACTCACAGTCACGGGCAAGGTCGGCGCGGCTGTTTCCGCCGAGGCCGCAGCGGGCCAGGCCCAGGCCTGTGCACTGAATGCCCTGGCCGCCATCAAGGATGTCATCGGCGACCTGGACCGCATTGTCCGCGTGGTCAAGGTCGTTGGCTTCGTGGCCTCGGATCCGTCCTTCACCGGCCAGCCTGCAGTCATCAACGGGGCCTCCGAATTCCTCGGGGCCGCTCTTGGCGACAAGGGCGTGCACGCCCGCTCGGCCGTCGGTGTTGCGGCGCTGCCGCTGGACGCACCTGTCGAGGTTGAACTGATTGTCGAGTTTGCGTAACCAATCCGATACCGGCGGCCCCGTGAACGAGAATTCCCTGGCGACACCACGGAATCCGTCCACGGGGCTGCTGCGCCGTCTTTGCGACCTTCCGCCAGCGCAATATGACGCTGCGGAAAACTGGGTTTCCTACGGAAACCGGACACCCCGGGCGACCCGCCCAGCATCATCGGTGGTGCTGATTCGCGACTCCCCAAAAGGTGTTGAAACTTACCTTGGATATCGTCCGGGCGGTTCACCGCTCGGGAGTGTCGCCTTCCCTGGCGGAAGCCTTGAAGACGACGACGAACGCGAAATACCCTGGTACGGACCCAGCCTGTCCGAGTGGTCCAAGCGGCTGGGCATCCTTGACCAGCGAGTGGTCAGGGCACATATCGTGTGCGCCATCCGGGAACTGTTCGAGGAAACGGGCGTGCTGCTGGCCGGTACCGACGAGTTGTCCGTGGTGGAAAACTGCGACAGTGAAGACTGGATGGCCGTGCGCGAGGCCGTCGCCGTCCAGGACAAGTCCCTGGAGGATGTGCTCAGGAAGCGCGGACTGGGCCTGCGCACCGACCTCCTGCGACCGCTTTCGCACTGGATCTCCCCAAACTTCGCGTTGCGGCGCTTCGATACACGGTACTTTGCCGCGGCACTCCCGGTTCGCCAGGAACCGTCGCTCCTGCGCGGCAAGGGCATCTGGGCCGCCTGGAAGGTGGCTGCGGAGGTCATCGAACAACGCAACACCACATCCCTGGGCGATGAGGTCGGCGCCCCGGACACCAAGGGCCTGTCTCTGAGCAAGGTCACGACCCCCGCAGTCGAGGTCATTCTGGAAAAGATCGCTTCCACCCGCGGGACCGTCGCCTATCTTTCTGTTCGCCGGGAACTGAAAAGCTACCATCCCGAACTTGTCCAGGTGGGCGGGGAATTCTACTTGGACGTCACCACCGCAACCGCCGCGGAGGGCGGCGGGCTGGGACGCGGTCGCTGACGTCGAACCGCCGCGGGCCGGCCAACTCCGCCCCGGCCG